>NZ_JBHJUW010000139.1:0-23086 GCF_042268205.1 Streptomyces sp. NPDC056160 | reverse complement strand
GCCGCGTTGTCGGGATCGTCCACGTACGCCCGGTACGAGGACGACCCTCCGCCTTGCGATCGCACGCACCAGACGCCGCGGGGCCCGCCCTCCGGACGGACGGCGCTACTTTCGGAACACGCCCGAGAGCCGGCGGGGCGGCACCCGCGCGCCCGCAGCCCTTCGGCCGGGGGCTCAGCCCTCCGTCCGCGGCGCGTACGTGCCGAAGCTCCAGACGTTGCCCTCGGCGTCCCGGGCCATGTAGTCCCGGGAGCCGTACTCCTGGTCCGTCGGGGGCATCAGGATCTCCGCGCCGTGGTCCACCGCCCGCTGGTGGTGGCCGTCCACGTCGTCCACCACGACGTAGACCCCCACCGGCCCGCAGCCGCGCATCGCCTCGTCGAAGCGGCCGCCGTGCCCCTTGGAACCGAGCATCACCGCGCCGTTGCCCTGCACCAGCTCGGCGTGGTGCACGAGGCCGTCCTCGCCCTCGTACACGGACAGCTCGGTGAAACCGAAGGCCTCGGTGAGCTGCTCGACGGCGGCTTTCGCGTCCGTGTACAGCAGCGTCGGGTAGATGCTCGGGCGTCCGCCGGCCGGGTCCGCCATGCCGATCACTCCCTCGTCACTCGGTGCTCGCCCGGGAAGTCCGGTGCGCCGACCAGTCTCGCACCGGCCACCGACAACGCCCCGGCGCGAGCGCCGCGCCCCCTCGCAAACACCCGGGAAAACTGCTTGCACACCCCCGTTAGACTGTTTCCCATGGCCATTCTCCTCGCGCATTAGACGGCGGGAACGTCCTCAGCCGCCCAAACCCGCCCCGACCTGCCCTGGAGTCTGTCCGTGATCTCCGCTTCCGGCATCGAGCTGCGCGCCGGTGCCCGCATCCTCATCGAGAACGCCACCTTCCGCGTCGCCAAGGGCGACCGCATCGGCCTCGTCGGCCGCAACGGCGCGGGCAAGACGACGCTCACCAAGTGCCTCGCGGGCGAGGGCATCCCCGCCGCGGGCACCATCACCCGTTCCGGTGAGGTCGGCTACCTCCCGCAGGACCCCCGTACCGGCGACCTCGACGTGCTCGCCCGCGACCGCGTCCTCTCCGCCCGCGGCCTGGACGTCCTGATCCGCAAGATGCGGGAGAACGAGCAGCGCATCGCCACCGGCAAGGGCTCCACCCGCGACAAGGCGATGAAGCAGTACGAGCGCCAGGAGACGGAGTTCCTCACCAAGGGCGGCTACGCCGCCGAGGCCGAGGCCGCCACGATCGCCGCCGCGCTCAACCTGCCCGACCGGGTGCTGGGCCAGCCCCTGCACACCCTCTCCGGCGGTCAGCGCCGCCGGATCGAGCTGGCGCGGATCCTCTTCTCCGACGCGGACACACTGCTGCTCGACGAGCCGACCAACCACCTCGACGCGGACTCGATCATCTGGCTGCGCGACTACCTGAAGAGCTACCGCGGCGGCTTCATCGTGATCTCCCACGACGTCGACCTGGTCGAGACGGTCGTCAACAAGGTGTTCTACCTGGACGCCAACCGCTCCCAGATCGACGTGTACAACATGGGCTGGAAGCTGTACCAGCAGCAGCGCGAGGCCGACGAGAAGCGCCGCAAGCGTGAGCGCGCCAACGCCGAGAAGAAGGCCGCCGCGCTCAACTCCCAGGCCGACAAGATGCGCGCCAAGGCCACCAAGACCGTCGCCGCGCAGAACATGGCCCGCCGCGCCGAGAAGCTGCTGTCCGGCCTGGAGGAGGTCCGCCGGGAGGACAAGGTCGCCCGGCTCCGCTTCCCCGAGCCCTCGCCCTGCGGCAAGACCCCGCTGATGGCCGAGGGCCTGTCGAAGTCGTACGGCTCGCTGGAGATCTTCACCGACGTCGACCTGGCCATCGACAAGGGCTCCCGGGTCGTCATCCTCGGCCTCAACGGCGCGGGCAAGACCACCCTGCTGCGTCTGCTCGGCGGCGTGGAGGAGCCCGACACCGGCCAGGTCGTCCCCGGGCACGGCCTCAAGCTCGGCTACTACGCGCAGGAGCACGAGACCCTGGACCCGGGGCGCACCGTCCTGGAGAACATGCGTTCGGCGGCCCCCGACATGGACCTCGTCGAGGTCCGCAAGGTGCTCGGCTCCTTCCTGTTCTCGGGCGACGACGTCGACAAGCCGGCCGGTGTCCTCTCCGGCGGCGAGAAGACCCGGCTGGCACTGGCCACCCTGGTCGTGTCGTCGGCCAACGTCCTGCTGCTCGACGAGCCCACCAACAACCTCGACCCGGCCAGCCGCGAGGAGATCCTCGGCGCGCTGCGCACCTACAAGGGCGCCGTCGTCCTCGTCACGCACGACGAGGGCGCGGTCGAGGCGCTGCAGCCGGAGCGCATCATCCTGCTGCCCGACGGCGTCGAGGACCTGTGGGGCGCGGGCTACGCGGACCTCGTCGCCCTCGCCTGACCCCGGCCGGTGCCCTGACCGGCACCGAGGTCAGGGCCGCGACCGGGAGCCCGGTCGACGGCGTATGGATCATTCGGCCCATCGGTGATCCATCATCTGCGTGAGATCTCCTCGTACCGGGGTGTGTCCTCCCCGGTTTTTCCGGCCGAGCCCTTATGCACCAAGGGCTCGGCCGTCGTGCGTCCCTGACCTGGCACTTCGCGGAACAACCCGTTCGGCCGTACGGACGACAGTGTGCGGAATTCGAGATTCCGCATGTGGGGACGCGCTCCTGTCGTCACAACCCTGTCTCACGGACCTTGCCGAATGGGTGGCCATGAGGCTCCGGAGGGGTGATCATGAGGGGACCAGAGCGCACTTCCCATGAGGAGGCACGGGTGGCCGAGACTCTGAAGAAGGGCAGCCGGGTGACCGGCGCCGCGCGCGACAAGCTCGCGGCAGACCTGAAGAAGAAGTACGACGCCGGTGCGAGCATTCGGGCGTTGGCCGAGGAAACCGGCCGCTCGTATGGCTTCGTGCACCGGATGCTCAGCGAGTCGGGCGTCACGCTCCGTGGGCGTGGCGGCGCGACCCGGGGCAAGAAGGCCGCATCGGCCTGACCGACCGCGGGCGGTCCATGGGCTTCGATGGTGGCCACCCGGTCGGCTGACCGGTCGGCCGGGTGGTTACTGTGCAGTCACTTACGGATTCCCGTACGCCTTCGTACAGCAGTGCAGCGGTACAGCAGTGCGAAGGTACGGCGTCCAGGCTGACCGCACCCACCGGAGGCGCACCATGGCTTCGCCCGGAAACGAGCACGACCTCGAACCGGTACTCGACACACCGGTACTCGACACATCAGTACGCGACACAGTTCTCGACAAGGACGGCGTACGGCTCACCGTGGACGGCGCGGTCGCCACGGTGACGCTGACCAACCCGGCCAAGCGCAACGCGCAGAGCCCCGCTCTGTGGCGGGCGCTCACCGAGGCCGGTCGGTTGCTGCCCGGCTCCGTCCGCGTCGTGCTGCTGCGCGCCGAGGGGAAGTCGTTCTCCGCCGGGCTCGACCGGCAGGCGTTCACGCCCGAAGGCTTCGACGGCGAGCCGTCCTTCCTCGACCTGGCACGCGGCGGCGACGCCGAGCTGGACGCGGCCATCGCCGGGTACCAGGAGGCGTTCACCTGGTGGCGGCGCGGCGACGTCGTGTCCGTGGCCGCCGTGCAGGGCCACGCCATCGGCGCCGGCTTCCAACTGGCGCTCGCCTGTGACCTGCGCGTCGTCGCGGACGACGTGCAGTTCGCCATGCGCGAGACCAGCCTCGGCCTGGTACCCGATCTCACCGGCACGCACCCGCTGGTGGGCCTGGTCGGCTACGCCCGCGCGCTGGAGATCTGCGCCACGGGCCGCTTCGTCACCGCCGGGGAGGCGGTCGCCACCGGGCTGGCCAACCTCGCCGTCCCCCGGGACGAGCTGGACGCCGCCGCGGCCGACCTCGCCTCGGCGGTCCTCGCCGCGCCCCGCAGCGCGGTCATCGAGACCAAAGCCCTGCTCCAGGGTGCCCAGGGGCGCTCGTACGAGGAGCAGCGCGCCGCCGAACGGCAGGCCCAGGCCCGGCGCCTGCGGGACCTGGCCGGCCTCGGCGAATAGCCCGCCCGGCACCCGCGGCACCCCGTCGGCGTCTCCTCCGCCGCCCGGCCGACAGCCCGCCGTGGCCGCTGCGCCTGCCGTGCCTGCCGTGGTCACGAGGGCGACGGCGGGCAGGCGGCCGGGCGGGCGCCTGCCGGGTCAGAAGCCGTGCCGGAAACCACCGTCCACGGGCAGCATGACGCCCGTCAGGTAGGACGCGGCCGGGGAGAGGAGGAAGGCCGCCGTACGCCCGAACTCCTCCGGGGTGCCGTACCTGCGCAGCGGGATGCGGGACTCGTTCGCGACCCGCGTCGCCGCCGGGTCCGCCGACAGACCGTCCAGCTCGCGCACGCGGTCCGTGTCGATCCGGGCGGGCAGCAGGCCGACGACCCGGATGCCGCGCGGGCCCAGCTCGTCCGCGAGGGACTTGGCGAACCCGGCGAGACCGGGCCGCAGACCGTTGGAGATGGTCAGCCCGGGGATCGGCTCGTGCACCGAACCGGAGAGCACGAAGGCGATGACACCGCCCTCCTCCAGCTCCGCCGCCGCTGCCCGGGCCAGCCGCACCGCGCCCAGGAACACCGACTCGAACGCCGCCTGCCACTGCTCGTCGGTGTTGTCCGCGACGAAGCCCGGCGGCGGACCGCCGACGCTGACGAGGACGCCGTCGAAGCCGCCGAAGTGCTCGCGCGCGGCGGCGATCAGCCGGGCGGCGGCCTCGGGGTCCGCGTTGGCCACGGCCACGCCGACGGCGTTCGGGCCCAGCTCGGCCGCCGCGTCGGCGGTCCGCTTCTCGTCGCGTCCGGTGACGACCACCTTCGCCCCGTCCGCGACCAGCTCACGCGCGGCGGCGTGGCCCAGCCCGCGGGTGGCCCCGGTGACGACGTACACCCGGTCCTTCAGTCCAAGATCCATGGCCCTATCCTGCCCGCTCGCTGCGAACAGGGCGAGGGCCGGGACCCCGGCTACACCGCGGCGGGTTCCGACTCCTCCCGCACGGCTTCCTTCGCCGTGCCCGTCCGGTCCCGCAGCTCGCGCCGGGCCAGGATCAGCCAGCCCACCGGGATGCACGCCGCGAACAGCCACCACTGGACGGCGTACGGCAGGTTGACGTCCGCGTTGCCGATCCAGCTGGTGTCCCCCTGGGGTGCGGGGATCAGCTCGGGGCTGCCGCTCTTGGGCGCCGGGGTGAGCAGGTCGGCGTAGCCGCCGAGCACCGCCTTGGCGGAGGCGTCGCCCGAGTCACGCAGCAGTGTGCCCACCTGCTCGCTGTCGATCAGCATGATCTGGCGGTCCGGCAGGCCCTTCACGTTCTTGATGCCGCTGGCCGCCGTCGTCTGGTTCTGCATCAGCCGGCCGGTGATCGTGAGCTCGCCCTGGGCGGGGGCCGGGATCTGTGGGAAGGCGGTCTGCGAGTCGGGTGAGGGGATCCAGCCGCGGTTGACGAGGAGCACCTTGCCGTCGTCCAGGACGAACGGGGTCAGGACGTGGTAGCCGACCTTGTCGTCGGCACTCGTGCGCCGGCGCACGACCAGCTCGTGCGCCGCGTCGAAGTGCCCTTTCGCCGTCACCGTGCGGTAGATGTCGTCGTGCGCGACCGAGCCGCCGACCGAGGTCAGCGTCTCGACGGGCACCGGCTTCGCCGCCTGCGAAGCGGCGATCACCTTGTTCAGCGCCTGCCGGTGATCGTGACGGTGCAACTGCCAGAAGCCCAGCCAGATCATCGTCGGGATCAGTGCGATCGCGATGATCGTCAGGATCACCCACTGGCGGGTCAACAGGAAGCGGTACACCCCACGACGGTACCTTCCGGGCCACCGGGCGATTCCGGCAGGGGGGCCCTCAGACACTGTCGACGATTCCGACCCTCCCCTCCGCGCGGGCGCAGTGACCGCCGCAGTACCAGTGGCCGTCGACCTCCACGCCCTGGCCGATGACCTGCACACGACAGTGCTCGCAGATCGGTGCCATGCGGTGGATTGCGCAGGCGAAGCAGTCGAAGACGTGCACCGCGCCCTGGGCGTGCACTTCGAAGGTCATACCGTAGTCATTGCCGCATACTTCACATCTCGCCATGCGCCACAGGGTGAGCCGTGACCGCCGCGCGGGCGAGCGGGCAGCGGGCGAGTCGTCCGCCAATCACCCGTACGCCCCCTCACGCGCGGTACACCCTGAAGCGCGGTACGCCCCTTCGTTCGCGGCGCGCCCCCGCAGACGCGGCACACCCCGCCACGGGCGCTGTACGACGCCAGGACGCGGCACGTCTCTACGGCCGCTGTGCGACGCCAGGGCCGCGGCGCGCTTTCCCCCGGCACCGGTGCCGGACGTCGCCGTCAGTCGCCGTCCGCGGGCTCCACGTCCCTCAGGAGCTGCCCGAACGCCGCCTCGTCCACCACGGGCGTGCCGAACTGGCGCGCCTTGGCCGCCTTCGACGTCCCCGAGTCCGGGTCGTTGGTGACGAGCAGGCTGGTCAGCCGGGACAGGCTGGTGGCGACATGCAGCCCGGCCTCGGTCGCCCGGTCCTCCAGCAGCTCCCGCTCGACGGAGGTGTCACCCGAGAAGGCGACCCGCATGCCTTGTTTGAGACGTTTGCCCGCTTCGTACCGTCCGGGGTTGGGATAAGGGCATGCGGGCCTTTTGCGGGACGGGCGCCAACTCGCCGCCCGGTAGCCGCCGTAGCCGCCCGACTGCTGCCGGGGCACCGGCCGGTCCGACCACTCCGTCAGCGGCAGGCACTCCAGCAGCGGCAGCCTGACGCCGCCCGCAGCCGCGGCCAGCAGGCTCGGCCGGAACGCCTCCGCCAGGACCCGCGCGTCGTCCAGCGCGTGGTGCGCGCGCTGCTGCACCACGCCGAAGTGCGCCGCCAGCGACTCCAGCTTGTGGTTGGGCAACGGCAGCCCCAGCTCCTTGGAGAGCGCGATGGTGCACAGCCGCTGCCGCACCGGCGCCTCGCTCTTCGCGCGCGCGTACTCGCGGGCGATCATCTGCCAGTCGAAGACCGCGTTGTGCGCCACGAGCACCCGGCCCGCCAGCCGGGCGGCGAACTCCTCGGCGATGTCGGCGAAGAGCGGCGCTCCTTCGAGCACCTCGCTCGTCAGCCCGTGGATCCAGACCGGCCCCGGATCGCGCTCCGGGTTGACCAGCGTGTACCAGTGGTCCTCGACCTCGCCGCGCGCGTCCAGCCGGTAGACCGCCGCGGAGATGATGCGGTCGTCCCGGGCCAGGCCGGTGGTCTCCACGTCAACGACCGCGTATCCCTGCGGATACGCGGTCGGCCACGGTGTGGGGGAGGGCCCTGCGAGGGTGCGGTCTTCCAGCATGGTCCCTGAGGATACGGGCCACGACTGACAGCCCGGTCCCGCAGGTGCCCTCCGCAACCCTGCGCGGTTCTCCGCGCCGTCCGCCGGCCAGGGCGCCCGCGTCCGCCGTCAGGGGCGCCGCCCCGCGCGCGTGGGTGCAAGGCGGCGTGCGCGGGCCGGAGTTCGCGCCGAGGCGCGTGGTGCCGAGCGCGTACGGGTCCGGCACACCGGAGCGGCCGTGGGCAACCCCCGGCTCCGAGCGGCCGCTTCACCCGCACGGGCGGGGGGTGTGACCGTTCCCGGGGCCGCGGCCGTGCGATCCTCCCTGCTGTGACCGAACCCACGCACGACGAGGCACATGGCGGGGCCCTCGGCTCCCGTCTCAACTGGCTGCGGGCCGCCGTCCTCGGGGCGAACGACGGAATCGTCTCCACCGCCGGCCTCGTCGTCGGCGTGGCCGGCGCGACGGACTCCCGCTCGGCGCTGCTCACCGCGGGGCTCGCCGGTCTGCTGGCCGGATCGATGTCGATGGCCGCGGGGGAGTACGTGTCGGTGTCCACCCAGCGGGACTCGGAGCGGGCCGCGCTGGCGCTGGAGAAGCGCGAGTTGCGCGAGCAGCCGGAGGCCGAGCTGCGCGAGCTGACCGAACTGCTCCAGGAGCGGGGGCTCTCGCACGAAGTGGCCCGGGAGGCGGCCGAACAGCTCACCGCGCGGGACGCGCTCAGGGCGCACGCGCGCGTGGAGCTGGGCATCGACCCCGACGAGCTGGCCAACCCCTGGCACGCGGCCTGGGCGAGCTTCCTCGCGTTCACGGTGGGCGCGTTGCTCCCGCTGCTGGCGATCGTGCTGCCGCCCGCCCCCTGGCGGCTGCCGGTCACCGTGCTGTCCGTGCTGGCCGCCCTCGTCCTCACGGGCTTCAGCAGCGCCCGGCTCGGGGCGGCGCGGCCCGGCAGGGCGGTGCTGCGCAACATGGCCGGCGGAGCACTGGCCATGGCGGTGACCTACGTGGCGGGTGCGCTGCTGGGCAAGGTCGGTGCGTGACACCGGCCCTGACCCGTCCGCCATCGGCCCCGCCCCCGCCGGCGCGTGACGTGGGCCGCCCACGCACCCGTTCAGGACCAGCGCGCCTCGTCCGTCCCCCAGGGCCCCGGCGGCCGTGCCCAGTCGGTCGGGCCGCCGGCGAAGCCGACGGGCGGGAGGGCGTGGCGCAGCCGCCCGATCCGGCTGTCCGTCTCGCCGAGCCAGGGCTCGGGACCCTCGTACGGCGCGCCCGGCTGGCTTCGCCCCCCGGTGCCCGGACCGGCGGAGCCGGTCAGCCACGCCGCGGTGCGGGCCAGGGCCGTCCGCACGAGCCTGCTGCCGCCCTCGTACGACTGCTCGGTCAGCGCCCGCAGCACGGCCGCCGCCAGCAGATAGCCCGTGCCGTGGTCCAGGGCCTGCGCGGGCAGCGCGCCCGGCCGCCCGTCCGTCCCCTCGGTCGCCGCGACGCCGGTGGCGACCTGGACGAGGCTGTCGAAGCCCCGCCGCCCGCCCCACGGCCCGTACCGGCCCCACGCCGACACCTGGGCCACGACCAGGCCGGGCCGCCGCTCGGCCAGTGCCTCGGGGGAGAGCCCGAACCGGTCCAGGGCGCCGGGCCGGTACCCGGTGACGACCACGTCCGCCTCGGCGAGCAGGCTCTCGAAGACCGCCCGGTCGGTGGCGAGGTCCAGCGTCGCCGACCGTTTGCCGAAGTCCGTGTCCGCGTGCTGGTCGGCGATCTCGGGCAGGTGCGGCGGGTCCAGCCGCAGGACGTCGGCGCCGAGCAGCGCCAGCGTGCGGGTGGCGACCGGACCGGCCAGGACCCGGGTCAGGTCCAGTACGCGCAGCCCGGCGGCGGGCAGCACGGGAGTGCCGTCGAGGGGCGGGAGCACGCGCGCGCGTGCCGTGTCGAGCCGGCCGCGTTCGACCAGCGGCCGGGCGGCCACCGCGGCCCCCTGCGGATGCGCCGCCCACTCCTTCGGGGTGCGCAGCGCCACGGCAAGGCCGCCGGCTGCGTACACCGCCTCCTCGACGTCCTGGGCGGACCGCGCGGCGAGTGCGGACTCCACGGACGCCACGGGGTCGCCTTCCCCGGCCGGCAGACCGAGGGCGGTGAGCAGCCGTGCGCGGTGGTGCGGGTAGTTGGCGTGCGTGCGGACCCAGCCGTCGGCCGTCCGCCAGAACCGTGACAGCGGGGCGAAGGAGACCGGCGCCCGCCCGTCGACGAGCAACTGCCGCTCACTGCCGAACGCGGTGGCCACGGCCCCGTCGTCGACGCGCACGGCGGGCACCTCGGCGAGGGCGGCCCGGCGCGCCGCCAGTTCGGCGGCGGCCAGCGAACACGCGCCCACGCACGCGCGTGCCAGATCACGCACGGGAAGGCGCGCGGTGAGCGCGCCTTCCCGTGCCACGGTGGTGACGTGGTCCACCAGGCCCAGGTCGCCGCCCAGCGCGGACCATGCGAACGAGATGTCAGTCATGACCGCACTATGCAGCACCGGCCCCGTGCCCCGGCAGGCCGGGCGGGCTACCTGGTCACGGCCGCCAGCGCGTCCGCCGTGCCCCAGCCGTAGAAGCCGTTGCGGTTCTTCGTGCCCTGGCACACCGCGTCGACCTTGCCGTCGCCGTCGATGTCGTAGGGGTCCGTGCACGGGGTGGCGTTGGCCTCCGCGTACAGCAGCGCCTTCACCAGGGCGGCCGGGGCGTGCGGGTGCGTCGACTTGATGAGGGCGGCGACCCCGGCGACGTGCGGGCTCGCCATCGACGTACCGGCCATGTAGCCCCACTTGCCGCCCGGCAGCGGGCCGAGGATCAGTCCGCTCTGCGCCGGGGCGTCCGGCTTCTGGTACGCCGTCGAGTCGCCGCCCGGCGCGGCGATGTCGATGACGCCGAGGCCGTAGTTGGAGAACGACGACTTGATCCCCTTGGCGCCGGTCGCCGCGACGGTGACCACACCCGGCAACTGGGTGGGGATGTCGTAGCACTTGTGCGGGTCGATCACCCGGTCGCCCGGAGTGGAGTCGTTCGGGGAGGCCGGGTCCGTGAGCGAGTGGGACGCCAGGTCGTTGTTCTCGTTGCCGGCCGCCGCGATGTTGACGGTGCCCTTGCGCTCCGCGTACTGCGAGGCCCGCCGGACGGCGTCGACGAGCGCCTTCTGGTCCGGGTCGTCGACGCAGTTGAAGTTCCAGGGGTCGGTGTAATAGCTGTTGTTGGTCACGTCGACGCCGTGGTCGGCCGCCCACACGAACCCGCACACCACGGCCTCCGTGTAGAAGAAGCCGTCCGGGTTGCCGACCTTGATGCCGGCCACCTTCACGCCCGGCGCGACACCGGTGATGCCGACGCCGTTCTTGGCGCCCGCGATCTCCCCGGCCACGTGCGTGCCGTGCGGGCTCTCCGAGGCGCTGGGCCGCCAGGCGCCGTCCGTGGTGTCCGGCTTGCCGGAGACGCAGTTGACGGAGGCGCGGCGGTCGAAGTTCGGGGCGATGTCGGGGTGCGTGTCGTCCACGCCGGTGTCGATGACGCCGACCGTGACCTTCGGGCTGCCGAGCGTCTTCAGGTGCGCCTTGTCCGCCTTGATGGCGGGCAGGTCCCACTGCAGGGGCTCCAGCGGGTCCTGCCCGGCCGCGGCCCCGGCGCGCGCGCCGGCCACCTGGGCGGCGGTGAGCGGCCGCGGGGTGCCGACGTCGGTGGTCGACTGGGCCGGCAGCGGCGCGGTGCGCGTGGCGCCCGCCGAGTCCACCCCGCGGACCTTGCGGATGGTTCCGGCGAAGCCGGGGTCGGCGGAGTGGACGACGATGACGCCTATGCGGTCGTACGAGGTCACGATGGTGCCGCCGGCCTCGCCGATCGCCTTCTTCACCTGCGCCGAGATCCCGTGCCCGGGACGGACGTTGACGACGTAGCTGAGCGAGGCCGCGTCCGTCCGGGCGGTGTGGGCGGCGGGCGCGGCCGGGGTCGCCGACGCGGTGGCGCCGGGCAGGAACGCGACGGCGGTGGCCATGGCCATACCGAGCGGGAGGGCGAGGACGCGGCGGGCGCGCGGCTGGGACGCTGTCATGTGTCTGTGACTCCAGTGTGTTCGCGGTGGTGTTCGCGGTGGCGTGGGTACAGCGGTTCGCGAGTGGTGCTCGCACGGACGGTGCGGCACGAGCCGCGCGCACTGTCGCGGGTACGCGCACGCGGACGAAGGCGCGGGCGTGAGGCGGGCGGCGTACGCGGCCCCGCCGCCGTCAGGGGCGTCGTCCGGGACACGTCCCGCGCGCGTGCGCGGGGGTGTGACGGCCGGCCCGTGGGTTGACGGCGTGCGCGCGGGCGGCCGTGTCCGCGATCCGGCCCGCGGGCCGGGCGCCGGACGCAGTCGGGGCCCTGGCCGGAAGGACGCGGCACGCGCCGGCCGGCGACGGCGTGACCGGCGCGGCCGGGGCGGGCCGGCGTCCGCAACACAGACGAACCATGGGGACTCCACATCATCCGGGTGCGGCATCGCCCGAGCCACGGGTACGGCTCGGGCAGGTACATGACGGGTGGTGCAGGGCGAAGCTATCCCGCCGTCTCACCGGCCAGCAATGAGTCGGCAATGACTTGTCCAGGCCACTTGCCGAAAGAACTCATAGGACTTGAACCGGTCCTCGCGTGGCGCCGTGGACCTTGGGCAGGGGGCCCGAGCACCATCGAGCCCCCTGGCGCATCCGCATCCGCATCCGTTCATCGAGACCGTCCGCCGAGATCGGCGCGCGAGACGCGTCCACCGAGATCCGTCCGCCGAGATCCGCACACGAGGAGACAGACGTGGCCACCGAGACACCGCCACCCCCGAAGGCCCGGGCCCCCCTCCCCTCCGCACAGGAGTTCTCCACGGTGGCCCAGAGCGCCGAGTTCGACGAACTGCGCCGCTCCTACCGCTCGTTCGCCTTCCCGCTGACCATCGCCTTCATCGCCTGGTACCTGCTCTACGTCCTGCTGTCCAACTACGCGGGCGGCTTCATGGGCACCAAGCTCTTCGGCAACGTCAACGTCGCCCTCGCCCTGGGACTCGCCCAGTTCCTCACCACGTTCCTCATCGCCTGGTGGTACGCGCGGCACGCCGCCGCGAAGCTCGACCCCAAGGCAGAGGCCATCAAGTCCCGGATGGAGGACAGCGCATGACACCCGCGACCCACCCCGCCGCGCACACCGCGCACACCCTGCTCGCCGCGGGCGGCGCCGCGAGCGAGCACCGGACGCTGATCATCACGCTCTTCTCGGTCTTCGTCGCCGCGACCCTCGTCATCACCGTCTGGGCGGGCCGCCAGACCAAGGACGCCGCCGACTTCTACGCGGGCGGACGGCAGTTCACCGGATTCCAGAACGGTCTCGCCGTCTCCGGCGACTACATGTCCGCCGCGTCCTTCCTCGGCATCGCCGGCGCCATCGCCCTCTTCGGCTACGACGGTTTCCTGTACTCCATCGGCTTCCTGGTCGCCTGGCTGGTCGCGCTGCTCCTGGTCGCCGAACCGCTGCGCAACTCCGGCCGCTACACCATGGGCGACGTCCTGGCGTACCGCATGCGCCAGCGCCCGGTGCGCACCGCCGCCGGTGCCTCCACGATCGTCGTTTCGATCTTCTACCTGCTGGCCCAGATGGCGGGCGCGGGCGTCCTGGTCTCGCTGCTGCTCGGGATCACCAGCGACGGCGGCAAGATCGGCATCGTCGCGCTGGTCGGCGTCCTGATGATCGTCTACGTCACCATCGGCGGCATGAAGGGCACCACCTGGGTGCAGATGGTCAAGGCTGTACTGCTGATGGTGGGCGCGATCCTGCTGACGTTCCTGGTGCTGCTGAAGTTCGACTTCAACCTCTCCGACCTGCTCGGCCGCGCCGCCGACAACAGCGGCAAGGGCGCCGCCTTCCTGGAGCCCGGCCTCAAGTACGGCGCGACCGGTACCACCAAGCTGGACTTCCTCTCGCTCGGCATCGCCCTGGTGCTCGGCACCGCGGGACTGCCGCACATCCTGATCCGCTTCTACACGGTCCCGACCGCGAAGGCCGCCCGCAAGTCGGTGATCTGGGCGATCGGCCTGATCGGCGTCTTCTACCTGATGACGCTCGCGCTCGGCTTCGGCGCCGCCGCGCTCATCGAGCCGGACGAGATCATCGCCTCCAACAAGGCCGGCAACACGGCCGCCCCGCTGCTCGCCCTGCACCTCGGCGGAGTGGACTCCAACTGGGGAGCCGTCCTGCTGGCCTCCATCTCCGCGGTCGCCTTCGCCACCATCCTCGCCGTCGTCGCGGGCCTCACCCTGGCCTCGTCCTCCTCCTTCGCCCACGACATCTACGCCAACGTCATCAAGAAGGGGCGAGCCACCGAGAAGCAGGAGATCGGGGCGGCCCGCTGGGCGACCGTCGGTATCGGCGCGGTCTCCATCGTCCTGGGTGCCCTCGCCCGCGACCTGAACGTCGCCGGCCTGGTCGCCCTCGCCTTCGCCGTGGCCGCCTCCGCCAACCTGCCCACGATCCTCTACAGCCTCTTCTGGAAGCGGTTCACCACCGCCGGCGCCCTGTGGTCGATCTACGGCGGCCTGGTCACTGCCGTCGGCCTGGTGCTGTTCTCGCCGGTCGTGTCGGGCAAGCCCACGTCGATGTTCCCGGACGCCGACTTCCACTGGTTCCCGCTGGAGAACCCGGGCCTCATCTCCATCCCCGTCGGCTTCCTGCTCGGCGTCGTCGGCACCCTGCTGTCCAGGGAGACGCCGGACGCCGCCAAGTACGCGGAACTGGAGGTGCGGTCCCTGACCGGCACCGGAGCGCACTGAGCCCCGCACGCACACCCGTCCCGCACGCCGGAGGCGGCCATGCCGTGGGGGCTCGTAGGGACCTACGACACGGCTGCCTCCCACGTCGTGGGATCGGGACCGGTGTCGCTGTCACCCCCGTCACGTAGGCTCGCAGGAGAAGGAAGAAGAGAAGGACGAGAAGGAACACGACAGGGCATACGCGTGTTCCACCGACAGGCGAAGAGGGAGGGGGCCCACGTGCTCATCGACACCTACGGCCGGGTGGCCACCGACCTGAGGGTCTCGCTGACCGACCGGTGCAATCTGCGCTGCACGTACTGCATGCCCGAGGAGGGCCTGCAGTGGCTCGCCAAACCCGACCTGCTCACCGACGACGAGATCGTCCGGCTGATCGACATCGCGGTCACCTCCCTGGGCATCGAGGAAGTCCGCTTCACCGGCGGTGAACCGCTGCTGCGGCCCGGCCTCGTGGGCATCGTCGAGCGCGTCGCCGCCCTCGGTCCGCGACCGCAGATGTCCCTCACCACCAACGGCATCGGCCTCAGGCGCACGGCGCCGGCCCTGAAGGCCGCGGGCCTCGACCGGGTCAACGTCTCCCTGGACACACTGCGCCCGGACGTCTTCAAGGCCCTCACCCGCCGGGACCGGCACAAGGACGTACTGGACGGCCTCACGGCCGCACGCGAGGCCGGACTGACCCCGGTGAAGGTCAACTCCGTCCTGATGCCGGGGCTGAACGCCGACGAGGCCCCCGACCTGCTGGCCTGGGCCGTGGAGCACGACTACGAGCTGCGCTTCATCGAGCAGATGCCGCTCGACGCCCAGCACGGCTGGAAGCGCGAGGGCATGGTCACCGCGGGGGACATCCTCGCCTCCCTGGGCACGCGCTTCGAGCTGACCCCCGAGGGCGCCGACGAGCGCGGCTCGGCACCGGCCGAGCGCTGGCTCGTCGACGGCGGGCCGCACCGCGTGGGCGTCATCGCCTCCGTCACCCGCCCGTTCTGCGCGGCCTGCGACCGCACCCGCCTCACCGCCGACGGCCAGGTCCGCACCTGCCTGTTCGCCACCGAGGAGACCGACCTGCGGACGGCCCTGCGCTCGGGCGCCCCCGACGAGGAGATCGCCCGTCTGTGGCGGGTGGCGATGTGGGGCAAGAAGGCGGGCGCGGGCCTGGACGACCCGTCGTTCGTCCAGCCCGACCGCCCGATGTCCGCGATCGGCGGCTGACCGCGCCGGACCACCGAGTGGCCCGGCGCGTGCTCAGGCCTCCCGCGACGCCTGCCACTCGGCCAGCGGGACCACGTCCTTGAGGAAGCCGCGCACCCCGAGGAACTGCGACAGGTGCTCGCGGTGCTCGTCGCACGCCAGCCACGTCTTGCGCCGCTCGGGCGTGTGGATCTTCGGGTTGTTCCAGGCCAGCACCCACACGGCGGCGGCACGGCAGCCCTTGGCCGAGCAGATCGGGGCGGTCTCGTCACTCACAGTTCGTCTCACAACCACAGCACACAAGGCGACGCCGAGCAGCCACGGGGGGAGCTGCCCGGCGTCGGTCTGTCGCTCCGACGGGGGATGCGGAGCGCGTACGAAGTATGTCACGGGTCACCCGCCACCCGGGACCGGAACAACATGATTGATCTGAGCATTTCCTGAGGTTCGCCGGAGCCGCCACAACGCGCCGCATCCAGCGGTCCGGAGCACCCGGCCGGTCACACCCCGTTGCGATGCTCCCGCGCGGCACCCGCCGTGTCCGCCGCCGGATCGCCCGCCGCGTCCTCCGCAACGGATTCCGCGAAGCCGCTCGCGGACCCCTCAGGGGAGGCCTCACCGGACCCGCTCCCGGCCTCTTCGCCCGGTCCGTTCTCGAACGCCTCGCCGGAGCCGGCGTCCGCCGTCCGCGGCGATGTGATCATCGGCTTGGTGGGCATGGTCACGAACGTCGACGGCAGGCCCGGCGCGTTCTCCCGGCCCGCGTTGGCGATCACCACGGCGATGTAGGGCAGCGCCGCACCGAGGACCAGGGCCGCGATCGCCACGTACCGTTCCACGTTCCACAGCGCCACCGCGAGGAGGACCGCCAGGGTGCGGATCGACATGGAGATGACATACCGGCGCTGACGGCCGCGCACGTCCTCCTGGAGGCCCGTGCGCGCCCCCGTGATCCGGAACACCTCGACGCCGCCACCGCCATGCTGCTTCCGCATCACATTCCACCATTCGCCCGCATCGGACACTTCCCCGGTCCGCCTCCGGCTCCCGGCCGTCGCGGACACCGGCCCGCACTCCCTTCCACGGTACGCCGCGCATGCCCCGCCGACGCGCCCGGGGCACCCGCTGCCTGCGCGGACGGCGCACGTACTCCCGCGCGGGCGTCCTGCGCACACCCGCGCACACGCTCTGCGCACGCCGCGCACAGCCGCCTCCGACATGCGTCGTACGGTCCACCGGCCGACACTGGCGGTAATGCTCACGTCGAGCCGGAGGAGGCAGCCATGGGCTGGTTGTGGGCGATCATCGTGGGGTTCATTCTCGGCCTGATCGCCAAAGCGGTCATTCCCGGCAAGCAGCACAGCCCTCTCTGGCTGACCACCATCTTCGGCATGCTCGGCGCCATCGCGGGCAACGCCGTCGCCAGGGCGGCCGGGGTGGAGTCCACGCGCGGCATCGACTGGAGCCGGCACATCTTCCAGATCGTCGCCGCGATCATCATCGTCTTCATCGGCGACATGCTCTACATGGCGGTGTGGGGCAACCGGCACCGGCGGCGCGAGCGGGCATGAGCGGCACGGCACGGGAAGCGCGGAAGGGGCGGCCCCGGGACAAGCATCCCGGGACCGCCCCTTCCTTCCGTTTCCCGCGGGCAGCCCTCCCGCGGACCGCTTTCCCGCGGACCGTCCTCCCGCGGGTTCGGGCGCGGACGGGTCAGCCGGCGGTGACCTCGACGGCCGCCAGGTTCTTCTTCCCCCGCCGCAGCACCAGCCATCGGCCGTGCAGCAGGTCCTCCCGGGCGGGCACGGCGTCCTCGGCGACGACCTTCACGTTGTTCACGTAGGCACCGCCCTCCTTGACCGTGCGCCGCGCGGCCGACTTGCTGGGCACCAGGCCGACCTCGGCGAACAGGTCGACGACCTGGCCCAGCTCGGCGACCCGGACGTGCGGCACCTCCGACAGCGCGGCGGTCAGGGTGCGCTCGTCCAGATCGTCCAGCTCACCCTGGCCGAACAGCGCCTTGGACGCGGCGATCACGGCGGCCGTCTGATCGGCGCCGTGCACCAGCGTCGTCAGCTCCTCCGCCAGCGCGCGCTGCGCCGCCCGCGCCTGCGGACGCTGCACCGTCTGCTCCTCCAGCTCCTCCAGCTCCTCGCGGGACCTGAAGGACAGGATGCGCAGGTACTTCGAGATGTCCCGGTCGTCCACGTTCAGCCAGAACTGGTAGAACGCGTAGGGCGTCGTCATCTCCGGGTCGAGCCAGACGGCGCCGCCCTCGGTCTTGCCGAACTTGGTGCCGTCCGCCTTCGTCATCAGCGGCGTCGCCAGCGCGTGCACGCTCGCGTCGGGCTCCAGCCGGTGGATCAGGTCCAGCCCGGCGGTGAGGTTGCCCCACTGGTCGCTGCCGCCCTGCTGGAGCGTGCAGCCGTGGCGCCGGTAGAGCTGGAGGAAGTCCATGCCCTGAAGGATCTGGTAGCTGAACTCGGTGTAGCTGATGCCCTGGTCGGACTCCAGGCGGCGGGCCACGGAGTCCTTCGTCAGCATCTTGTTGACGCGGAAGTGCTTGCCGATGTCCCGCAGGAACTCGATCGCGGACAGGCCCTCGGTCCAGTCCAGGTTGTTCACCATGACCGCGGCGTTCTCGCCCTCGAAGGACAGGAACGGCTCGATCTGGCGGCGCAGCTTCCCCACCCAGCCGGCCACCGTCTCCGGCGCGTTCAGCGTGCGCTCGGCCGTGGGACGGGGGTCGCCGATCAGGCCCGTGGCACCGCCGACCAGCGCCAGCGGCCGGTGACCGGCCTGCTGGAGCCGGCGCACGGTGAGCACCTGCACCAGGTGCCCCACGTGCAAGGACGGCGCGGTCGGGTCGAAGCCGCAATAGAACGTGACGGGACCGTCCGCGAGCGCCTTGCGCAAAGCGTCCTCGTCGGTGGACAGGGCGAACAGCCCACGCCACTTCAGCTCGTCGACGATGTCCGTCACGGTTCTCGTGTCTCCTAGGTGGTGCACAGGGTCCTCGGGCAGTCGGGTGACAGCCGACTACGAGGTTATACGCCCTGACTGACAGAGCTCATGTTGAAATCCGGGACGCGCAGCGCCGGCATCGCGGCCCGCGTGAACCAGTCGCTCCACTCCCGCGGCAGGGTCCGCTCGGTGCGCCCGGCCTCCGTCGCCCGGCCCAGCAGGTCCACCGGCGACTCGTTGAACCGGAAGTTGTTGACCTCGCCCGTCACCTCGCCGTCCTCGACCAGGTACACCCCGTCCCGGGTCAGGCCCGTCAGCAGCAGCGTCGCGGGATCCACCTCGCGGATGTACCACAGGCAGGTCAGCAGCAGTCCGCGCTCCGTCCCGGCGACCATCTCCGCGAGGGAGCGGTCGCCGCCGCCGTCCAGGATCAGGTTCCCGGCGGACGGGGCGACGGGCAGCCCGGTCAGGCCCGCGCTGTGCCGGGTGGTCAGCAGGTGCTCCAGCCGTCCGCCGCCGATCCACTCGGTCGCCCGTAGCGGCAGCCCGTTGTCGAACACCGACTGGTCGGCGCCGGAGGAGTGCGCGACGACGAACGGCGCGCACTGCAGGCCCGGCTCGTCCGGGTCGCTGCGCAGGGTCAGCGGCAGCTCGCTGAGCCGGTCGCCTACCCGTGTGCCGCCGCCCGGCCGGGAGAACACGGTCCGCCCCTCGGCCGCGTCCCGGCCCGAGGAGGACCAGATCTGGTAGATGAGCAGGTCCGCGACCGCGGTCGGCGGCAGCAGCGTCTCGTAGCGCCCGGCGGGCAGCTCCACGCGCCGCTCGGCCCAGCCGAGCCGCACGGCCAGCTCCGCGTCGAGCGCCGCCGGGTCGACGTCCTTGAAGTCGCGCGTCGAGTGCCCCGCCCACGCCGAACGTGCGCGGTCCTTGGACTTGGCGTTCAGCTCCAGGGTGCCGCTGGGCTGGTCGTGCCGCAGACGCAGGCCCGTCGACGTACCCAGGTAGGTGGAGACCAGCTCGTGGTTGGCGAAGCCGTACAGTTCGCGGCCGCCGTCGCGCGCGCGGGCGAACGACTCACCGAGGGCGGGCGCGAAGTCCGCGAACACGGCCGAGGAGGTCTCGGCGGGCGCGTCGGTGAAGCCCGGCGCCGCGGGCACGTCCGTGACCAGCGGCTGCGCGTCCTCGGCGGGCCCGGCGCCGCGGGCCGCGGCCTCGGCGGCCCGTACCAGCGGCTCCAGCTCGTCCTCGGTCACCGCCGACCTGGACACGACGCCCGAGGCGGTGCCCTCCTTGCCGGCCACGGTCGCGATGACGGTGAGCGTGCGCCCGCGCGTGACACCGTTCGTGGTGAGCGCGTTGCCCGCCCAGCGCAGGTTGGCGGACGAGGTCTCGTCCGCGATGACGACACACCCGTCGGCCCGGGACAGGGCCAGGGCGCGCTCGACGACCTCGTGCGGCTTGCTCGTACGCGGACTCATCGACCGGCCTCCTGGGTGGTGTTCAAGATGTTGACGCCCTTGAAGAGGGCCGACGGGCAGCCGTGCGAGACGGACGCGACCTGGCCCGGCTGGGCCTTGCCGCAGTTGAAGGCACCGCCGAGGACGTACGTCTGCGGGCCGCCGACCGCCGCCATGGAACCCCAGAAGTCGGTCGTGGTCGCCTGGTAGGCGACGTCCCGCAACTGCCCGGCCAGCCGTCCGTTCTCGATCCGGAAGAACCGCTGCCCGGTGAACTGGAAGTTGTAGCGCTGCATGTCGATCGACCAGGACCGGTCCCCGACCACGTAGATGCCCCGCTCGACGCCCCCGATCAGATCCTCGGTGGACATCCCGGCCGGGTCCGGCAGCAGCGACACGTTCGCCATGCGCTGCACCGGCACGTGCCCGGGGGAGTCGGCGTAGGCGCAGCCGTTGGACCGCTCGAAACCGGTCAGCCGCGCGATCCTGCGGTCCAGCTGGTAGCCCACCAGCGTCCCGTCCTTCACCAGGTCCCAGGACTGCGCCTGAACGCCCTCGTCGTCGTAGCCGACGGTCGCCAGGCCGTGCTCGGCGGTGCGGTCACCGGTGACGTTCATCAGCTCCGAGCCGTACCTCAGCGTGCCCAGCTGGTCGAAGGTGGCGAAGGAGGTGCCGGCGTAGGCGGCCTCGTAGCCGAGCGCCCGGTCCAGCTCAGTGGCGTGCCCGATCGACTCGTGGATCGTCAGCCACAGGTTGGAGGGATCGACGACCAGGTCGTAGACGCCCGCCTCGACGCTCGGCGCGCGCATCTTCTCCGCGAGCAGCTCCGGGATCCGCTCCAGCTCGCCGTTCCAGTCCCAGCCGGTCCCGGTCAGGTACTCCCAGCCGCGTCCGGCGGGCGGCGCCAGTGTCCGCATCGAGTCGAACTCCCCGCTGGCGGCGTCCACCGACACGGCCGTCAGCTGCGGATGCAGCCGCACCCGCTGCTGCGTGGTCACGGTGCCCGCGGTGTCGGCGTAGAACTTGTTCTCGTGCACGGTGAGCAGCGACGCGTCCACGTGGTCCACGCCGTCGGCCGCCAGCAGCCGCGTGCTGAAGTCCGCCAGCAGTGCGGACTTCTCCTCGTCCGGTACGGAGAAGGGGTCGATGTCGTACGCCGACACCCAGGTCCGCTCCCCGTGCACGGGCTCGCCGGCCAGCTCCACCCGCTCCTTCGAACCGGCCGCGGCGATCACCTGCGCGGACAGCTTCGCCATCGCGACCGCCCGGGAGGCGACCTGGGCGGCGGCGTCCATGGTCAGGTCCACCCCCGAGGCGAACCCCCACGCACCGCCGTGCACGACCCGCACCGCGTACCCGAGGTCGGTGGTGTCCGAGGACCCGGCCGCCCGCGCGTCCCTCAGCCGCCAGGACGCGCTGCGCACCCGCTCGAAGCGGAAGTCCGCGTGCTCCGCGCCGAGCGCCCGCGCGCGGGCGAGGGCGGCGTCGGCCAGGGCGCGCAGCGGAAGGGCCGTGAAGGCCTCGTCGATCGTGTGTGGCACGGGGTCTCCCTGCTCTCGTCACCTGTCGGACCGATCATGTCGTGCGGGTGGCGGCGCGGACCACACGTTTACGGGCCGAGTCCGCTGTTTTCTGTAGGGACTCGACAGAGCCGCCCCCCTGCCACTGTCGGTGCCCGATTGCCCGCCGTGGCGGCCGGACCGATAGGTTTTCGGTGAAGCCGCCTGTCCCCGCCTGTGGTCGAGGCTCCGGGCGTGCATTCGGAACGATTGAGACCGCTACGAAAGGGTGATCCGTTGAGCCGCTCGGTTCTCGTCACCGGAGGCAACCGGGGCATCGGCCTCGCCATCGCCCGCGCGTTCGCCGACGCCGGCGACAAGGTCGCGATCACATACCGGTCGGGGGAGCCGCCGGAGGGCTTCCTCGCCGTCCGGTGCGACATCACCGACCCCGAGCAGGTGGAGCAGGCCTACAAGGAGATCGAGGCCCAGCACGGCACGGTCGAGGTCCTGGTCGCCAACGCGGGCGTCACCAAGGACCAGCTCCTGATGCGCATGTCCGAGGAGGACTTCGCATCGGTGATCGACACCAACCTCACGGGCACCTTCCGTGTCGTCAAGCGGGCCAACCGCGGGATGCTGCGCGCCAAGAAGGGCCGCGTCGTCCTGATCTCGTCGGTCGTCGGGCTGCTGGGCTCCGCGGGGCAGGCCAACTACGCCGCCTCCAAGGCGGGCCTGGTCGGCTTCGCGCGCTCCCTCGCGCGTGAGCTGGGCTCGCGCAACATCACCTTCAACGTCGTCGCCCCCGGTTTCGTCGACACGGACATGACCCGGGCGCTCAATGACGAGCAGCGCGAGAACATCGTGGCGCAGGTGCCGCTCGGCCGGTACGCGCAGCCGCAGGAGATCGCCGCCGCGGTGCGGTTCCTCGCCTCCGACGACGCCTCGTACATCACTGGAGCCGTCATTCCCGTTGACGGCGGACTGGGAATGGGTCACTGATCACCATGAGCGGAATCCTCGAGGGCAAGCGCGTCCTGATCACCGGTGTGCTGACGGAGGCGTCCATCGCCTTCCACGCCGCGAAGCTCGCCCAGGAGCAGGGCGCCGAGATCATCCTGACCGCGTTCCCGCGGCCCACGCTGACCGAGCGCATCGCGAAGAAGCTGCCGAAGCCCGCCAGGGTCATCGAGCTGGACGTCACCAACGAGGAGCACCTCGCCCGGCTCGCGGACGTCGTGGGCGAGGAGCTGGGCGGCCTCGACGGCGTCGTGCACTCCATCGGCTTCGCGCCGCAGGACGCGCTCGGCGGCAACTTCCTCAACACGCCGTTCGAGTCCGTGGCCACCGCCATGCACGTCTCGGCGTTCTCCCTGAAGTCGCTGACCATGGCCTGCCTGCCGCTCATGCAGAACGGCGGTTCGGTCGTCGGCCTCACCTTCGACGCGCAGTACGCCTGGCCGCAGTACGACTGGATGGGCCCGGCCAAGGCCGCGCTGGAGGCCACCAGCCGCTACATGGCGCGTGACCTCGGCAAGCAGAACATCCGCTGCAACCTCGTCTCCGCGGGACCGCTCGGCTCCATGGCCGCCAAGTCCATCCCGGGCTTCAGCGACCTGGCCGCCGTGTGGGACACCCGCTCCCCGCTGGAGTGGGACCTCAAGGACCCCGAGCCGGCCGGCCGCGGCATCGTCGCGCTGCTGAGCGACTGGTTCCCGAAGACCACCGGCGAGATCGTCCACGTGGACGGCGGTCTGCACGCCATCGGCGCGTGAGCGCTGCCGCTCCGGTGAGCGGCGGACGACGCGGCGGGGCCCGCATCCTCCGGGATGCGGGCC
>NZ_JBHJUW010000138.1:0-23439 GCF_042268205.1 Streptomyces sp. NPDC056160 | reverse complement strand
GACTACAATATAACAAGACCTACCGTCCGCGGCCCGCGGACTTAATCAAAATCAGCCTGCGGGCCGCGCCGGCCGGTGCGGGCCGCCGGCTGCCGACCCGCGGGTCACGGCCACGCCGCCGGGCCACGTGTCCGTCGAGCCGACGGTCACACCGTCCGGGGCGTGTACGGCGCGCCGTCGGTCGTGCCGCGGGTCTTCAAGACGTCGGTGACCGGTGACGCGCGCGGCCCCGGGGATGGCGGGGGGTGACCTGTACCGCGGTGCGGGTGGCGCCCTGGACATGGCCCGCAGGGTCTCACGGAGCGCCGCCCTTGCCCGTGCGGCCGAACTGCTCCTCCAGCACCGACAGCCGGCGCCAGTAAGGTCTTCGTCACCGAACTGACCGAGGGAATCGGCACGTCGGGTGTCCGGGCCGGCCTCCTCAAGGTCGCCGGCGCCTTCCACGGGCTCGACGCGCACGCCCGCTGGACGATGGCCGCCGCGGCCGAGGCCCATCACGCGACGGGCGCGCCCGTGGCCGTGCATCTGGAGATGGGCACGGGCGCGCCGGACGTACTGGACCTGCTCTGCGGCGAGTTGGAGGCGCCGCCTCACCGGGTGATCCTGGGGCACCTCAACCGGTTCCCCGATCCCGTCCTCCACCAGCAGGCGGCGCGCAGCGGCTGCTACCTCGCCTTCGACGGCCCCTCCCGCGCCCACCACGCAACGGACTGGCACATGCCCGATGCGGTACGGGAACTTGGCGAGGCCGGGTACGGCGGGCGGCTGCTGCTCGGCGGCGACACCGTGGTGGCGGGGGCACGGTCCGTGGACGGCGGCCCAGGGATGCCGTACCTGCTGCGCCGGGCCCGCCCGCGGCCGGCCGCCGGGCTGGGCGAGGAGGTGGCCGGCCGGGTCGGCCGGCCGCTGCCCGCCGCCGTCGGGCCGGGGCTCAGGTCAGCGCCGCGAGGGGGTCGTCCAGAACCGGCTGCCAGGCCAGTTCGGCCGCGCCCACCAGGCTGTTGTGGTCGAGCGTGCAGGGCAGGATGGGGACACCGCCGCTCTGTCCCCACAGGCTGCGGTCGGCGACGACCGCGCGCAGCCGCCCGGGGTCGGCGTCGAGCAGGGCGCGGTGCAGCCCGCCGAGGATGATCCGGTCCGGGTTGAGGATGTTCACCAGACCCGCGAGACCGAGGCCGAGACGGTCGATCAGCGCCTCGGTGGCCGTGCGGACGCCCGGGTCGGTGTAGTGGCCGCGGATCAGGTCCTCGGCCTGCTTCAGCAGGGACACCTCGGGGCCCGGCTCCCGGCCGGCGGCGGTGAGGAAGGCCAGCGGGTCGGCCTCCACGTCCAGGCAGCCGCGGCTGCCGCAGTGGCAGGGGCGGCCCTCGGGGTTGACGGTGAGGTGACCGACCTCCAGGGCCAGGCCCGAACTGCCCGTGTGCAGCCGTCCGTCCAGCACCAGGGCGCCGCCCACGCCCCGGTGCCCGGTGGCGACGCACAGCAGGTCACGGGCGCCGCGGCCGGCTCCGTGCCGGTGCTCGGCGAGTGCGGCGAGGTTGACGTCGTTCGCGGCGAACGCCGGTCCGCCGATCCCGGCCGCCCGCACGCACTGGGCGAAGATCCGCCGCACGGGCGCACCCGCGGGCCAGGCCAGGTGGAGCGGGTTCAGGGCCAGGCCGTCCGGCTCGGCGACCGCGGACGGCACGGCGAGGCCGGCGCCGACGCAGCGCCGCCCGGTGACCCGCAACAGTTCGGCACCCGCCTCGACGACCGAGCCGAGCACCTTCGCCGGGTCGGCGTCGACGGTCTCGCAGCCCGGCGCGGTCGCCACGATCCGGCCGCCGAGCCCCACCAGGGCGGCCCGGAAGCCGTCGGCGTGCACCTGGGCGGCCAGGGCGACGGGGCCCTCGTCGGCGACCGCGAGCCGGTGCGAGGGCCGTCCCTGCGAACCGGCCGCCGCGCCCGGCCGGGCGTCCACCCGGATCAGGCCCAGCGCCTCCAGCTCGGCGGCCACCGCGCCGGCCGTCGCCCGGGTCACCCCCAGTTCGGCGGTGAGCACGGCGCGGGTGGGGGCACGTCCGGTGTGCACCAGCTCCAGTGCGGGCCCGAGCGCACCACGCCCCCGGTCCAGCCGCGTCCTCGACGTGGTCCCTTCCCCCGCCGTCCGGGGGTCCGCCTTGCCGCTCATGAGGGCGAGTCTCCCATGATCCGCGGGCCGGACAGGCGGGCCCGTCCGGCGGATCGTGCCGCAGTCGGCGACGGCGCGGATCGGCCCGGGTGAGCGGAGCTCGGCGCGTGCAGCCGCAAGGTGGAGGAGGCAGTCATGGCGGAGCCATGGCGACCGACGACACCGCCGCTGCGGGTCCCCCCTGCCCGGAGGGCTCGGGCAAGGGGCGCCGAGCCCCGCGTCTGCGGCACGATCCGCCGCACGGGCCCTACAGCCCGCTGACCCGGAGCGTGACGTTCAGCCGACCGGTCAGGCCCAACTCGGGCGGTGCGGTGCCCCCGTGGACGCGGGGCACGCCGTGGTACGCGAGCCGGGACGGCCCCCCGAACACGAACAGGTCACCGCTGCGCAGCTCGACGTCCGTGTACGGCCTGGCCCGGGTCCCGGTGTTGCCGAAGCGGAAGACGCAGGTGTCGCCCAGGCTCAGGGAGACCACGGGCGCACCGGACTTCTCGTCGCTGTCGCGGTGCATGCCCATGCGGGCGTCGGCGTCGTAGAAGTTGACGAGCGCGATGTCGTACGCGGTCCCGCGCACCCCGCCGCCCGCGCCGTCCCGGCCGGCCGCGTCGGGGCCGAGCATGTCGGGGCCGAGCGCGTCCGCCACCGCGCGCCGGCCCAGCTCCCCCAGCCAGGCGGGGAAGGGCTTGACCGGGGCGCCGTCGCCGTCGACCGCGGTGCGGGCGTAGCCGTACGGGTACCAGTGCCGGCCGAGGCAGACCTGCCGGGCGGTCATCGTGCCGCCGCCGGGGGTGCGCACCGTGCGCAGGCCGGCCGGCGGGCGGGCCCACTCCCGGCAGGCGGCGAGCAGCTCGCGCTGCTGGGCCGGATCCAGCCAGTCCGGTACGTGCACCGCGCCCGGCGCGATCTTCGCGCGAGTGCGGTGGAACAGCTCGGCGTCCATGGTTCCCATCCTGCCGGACATCCTGCCGGACAAGCCCTGAGCTGGTGCTCCGCTAGCCTGGACGCACGATGAACGACCGTATGACGACTCCCTGGGGCGAGCTGGCGCTGGCCCGTTTTCCCGCGGACCCCCGTGACCTGCTGCGTGCCTGGGACGCCTCCGACGAGTACCTGCTGCGACACCTCGCCGAGCGGGGCACCGACCTGTCCGGGACGGTCGTGGTCGTCGGGGACCGCTGGGGCGCGCTGGTCACGGCGCTGGCGGCGCACCGGCCGGTGCACATCACCGACTCGTTCCTCGGGCAGGAGGCGGCCCGCGCGAACCTCGCGCGCAACGGGGTGGAGACCGGCGCGGTGCGCCTGCTCACCACACAGGACCCGCCGCCGGCGCGGATCGACGTCCTGCTGGTTCGGGTGCCGAAGAGCCTCGCGCTGCTGGAGGACCAGCTGCTGCGGCTCGCGCCCGGCGTGCACGCGGGCACGGTCGTCGTCGGCACCGGCATGGTGAAGGAGATCCACACCTCGACGCTGGCGCTGTTCGAGCGCGTCCTGGGCCCCACCCGGACCTCACTGGCCGAGCGCAAGGCGCGGCTGATCCTGTGCACGCCCGACCCGTCGCTGGAGCGGCCCGCGAACCCGTGGCCGTACGAGCACACGCTGCCCGAGGGGGTGGGGGCGGTCTCCGGCCGGCCGGTCGTCAACCACGCGGGGGTCTTCTGCGCCGACCGGCTCGACATCGGCACCCGCTTCTTCCTGGAGCACCTGCCGGACGGCCGTGGCGCGCGCCGGGTGGTGGACCTGGGGTGCGGCAACGGAGTGGTGGGTACGGCGATGGCGCTGGCCCACCCCGAGGCCGAGGTGCTGTTCACGGACGAGTCGTTCCAGGCGGTGGCCTCGGCGGAGGCCACGTACAAGGCGAACGGGGTGCCGGGGCACGCCGAGTTCCGGGTCGGGGACGGCCTGGACGGGGTGCCGGCCGGCAGCGTGGACCTGGTGCTGAACAACCCGCCGTTCCACTCGCACCAGGCGACGACGGACGCGACCTCATGGCGGATGTTCACCGGGGCGCGGCGGGCGCTGCGCCCCGGTGGTGCGCTGTGGGTGGTCGGCAACCGGCACCTGGGCTACCACGTGAAGCTGCGCCGGCTGTTCGGCAACTGCCGGCTGGTGGCGGGCAACCCGAAGTTCGTGGTGCTGACGGCCGTCAAGGAGTAGTCGCGGCGCCCGCCGTACCGAGCGTGTCCCGGGCGCCCGGCGTGCCGATCACGCGGATGAGCCGTTCCACCTCCCGTGCCATCGCCTCACGCCCCGCGCCGAGGTACTTGCGGGAGTCGACCGCGTCGGGGTGGGCGCCCAGGAAGTCGCTGATCGCGCCGGTCATGGCGATGTTGAGGGCGGTGCCGACGTTGACCTTGGCGATGCCGCCGGCGACGGCCTCCGTCAGTTCCCCGTCGTTCACACCGGAGGAGCCGTGCAGGACGAGCGGAACGTCCAGCATGCCGGCCAGCCGCTTGATGAGGTCGTGGTCGAGGGCGGCCGTGCGCTCGGTCATGGCGTGCGTGTTGCCGATGGCCACGGCCAGGGCGTCCACACCGGACCCGGTGACGAACGCGTGCGCCTCCCCGGGGTCGGTGCGGGCGCCCGGCGCGTGGGCGTCCAGCGGCGGCCGGCCGTCCTTGCCGCCGACCTCCCCCAGCTCCGCCTCGATCCACAGCCCCTGGGAGTGCGCCCATTGGGCGGCGGCCCGGGTCGCGGCGAGGTTCTCCGCGTAGGGCAGCCGGGCGGCGTCGTACATCACCGACCCGAAGCCCGCGTCGGCGGCCCGGCGCAGCAGGTCGTCGCTCTGCACGTGGTCGAGGTGCAGGGCGACCGGGACGGCGGCCTGTTCGGCTGCCGCGACGGCGGCGCGGGCGAGCGGCAGCAGCCGACCGCGGCGGTACTTGACCGCGTTCTCGCTGACCTGGAGGAGGACGGGCGCACCGGCCGCCTCGGCGCCCGCGACGACGGCCTCGACGTGTTCCAGCGTGATGACGTTGAAGGCGAGGACGGCGGAGCGCGCGGCGGCGGCGCTGCCGACCAGCTCACCGGTGGGTGCAAGCGGCACGGCCTGTTCCTTTCGGGGGCGGGGGTGTCTCGGCCGGAATCAGGCCGGGTCGGGGGCGAGAATCACCGAGCGGGTGAGGTGGCGCGGCTGGTCGGGGTCGAGACCGCGGGAGGCGGCGACGGCGACCGCGAGGCGCTGGGCGCGGACGAGTTCGGCCAGCGGGTCGAGCCTGCCCTGGATCCACGACGCGCCCGTGCCCCGCACCTGTTCGGCGAGCCCTTCCGGCGCCTCGTCGAGCGACCAGGTGGCCGTGGAGCGGGTGGTGACGCTGATCGGGCCGTGCCGGTACTCCATCGCCGGGTACGCCTCCGTCCAGGACAGCGACGCCTCGCGCATCTTCAGCCCCGCCTCGTTGGCCAGGCCAACGCTCCAGCCGCGGCCGAGGAAGGTGAACTGCGTGCAGTCGACGAGACCGTCGGGCAGGGGCTCGGACAGTGCGGTGCGGGCGTCCGCGACGACTGCGTCGGTGTGCAGGCCGAAGTGGGCACGCAGCAGGGTCAGTGCGGTGGTCGCGAACCGGGTCTGCACGACGGAGCGTTCGTCCGCGTAGTCGAGCACCACGACGTCGTCGGCGGCCGACATGACCGGGGTCGCCGGGTCCGCGGTGACGGCGGTGGTACGGGTGGTGCCCTTCAGCCGGCCCAGCAGTTCGAGCACTTCGGTGGTGGTACCGGACCGGGTCAGGGCCACGACGCGGTCGTAGGAACGGCCGTGGGGGAATTCGGAGGCGGCGAAGGCGTCGGTCTCGCCCTGCCCGGCGCCCTCGCGCAGCGCCGCGGCGGACTGCGCCATGAAGTACGAGGTACCGCAGCCGACGATCGCGACCCGCTCCCCCGGTGCCGGCAGCGCCCGGCCGTGGTCCGCGGCGTCGGCCGCGACTCGGGTCCAGCACTCCGGCTGGCTGGTCAGCTCGTCCTCGACATGGCTCATGACGCACGCCCTCCCAGGATATCTGTTTGTTCTTGCAAGGTATAGCGCAGTTTCGAGCATGATCAAGCATTTCCGGGGGTGCCGGGTGCGCTAGGGTCGCGGAAGATGGACGAACGGAGGCTGCGGATGTCGCGCGACGCCCGCTGGAAGGCGCTGCTGGAGCTGCTGGTGGAGCACGGCCGGCTGGAGGTCGAGGAGGCGGCGACCCGGCTTCAGGTGTCGGCCGCCACGATCCGGCGGGACTTCGACCAGCTCGCCGAGCAGCAGATGCTCGTACGCACCCGGGGCGGCGCGGTCGTGCACGGCGTCTCCTACGAACTGCCGCTGCGCTACAAGACCGCCCGCCGCGCCTCGGAGAAGCAGCGGATCGCCCAGGCGGTCGCCGGCCTGGTCGCGCCCGGCGAGGCGGTCGGCCTGACCGGCGGCACCACGACCACGGAGGTCGCCCGCGCCCTGGCGGTACGCGGCGACCTGGGCTCCGGTTCGCCCGCCCTGACCGTGGTGACGAACGCGCTCAACATCGCCAACGAACTGGCCGTTCGCCCCCAGTTCAAGATCGTGGTGACCGGCGGGGTCGCGCGCCCGCAGTCGTACGAGCTGATCGGACCGCTCGCGGACGGTGTACTCGGACAGGTCACGCTCGACGTGGCGGTCCTCGGCGTGGTCGCCTTCGACGTCGCACACGGCGCGGCGGCCCACGACGAGGCGGAGGCCGCCATCAACCGGCTGCTGTGCGAGCGTGCCGAGCGGGTCGTCGTCGCGGCGGACTCCAGCAAGCTCGGCCGCCGCGCCTTCGCCCGCATCTGCCCGGCGGAGTCGGTGGACACCCTGGTCACGGACGCGGCGGCGAGTCAGGAGACGGTGCACAGATTCGAGGAGGCGGGGGTCAGGGTCCTCACGGTCTGAGGCGGCTGGGGGTCCCACGAAGCCTTGTCCGCCGCAGGGCGCACCAGCGGGTCCCCGGTCCCCGCGGGCGGCCCGGATACCGGGGCGGCACTCGGCGCGCGCGCCCGGCGACCGCGTCCGGGCGCCGGGCGCGTCAGGTGCGCAGGAAGCCCACACCACGGCCGTCGTTGCAGCCGACGGGGACCGGGCGGTCCTCTGTGGGATCCCCCTGGTCGGCCTTGAGCGCGACGCTCATGAGGGAGAGCAGGAGATCGACGTCGGCCGAGGCGTCGAGGCGGATCGTCACCCAGGAGGAGCCCGGCACGACGCGGACGGCCGCGAAGCGTCTCAGGTCGCCCGACAGGCGGCGTATGGCCCGGTCGGTCAGCTTGAGGTCGACGTCGCGGTCGGAGTGGAAGTGGGCGATCTCCCCATGCGCCGAGCTGAGCGCCTGCCCGGTGCCACAGCTCGGTACCGCTTCCATCAGGTCGGGCCAGGTTGCCAGTTGGGCGAGAGCACGCGCGGCGAGCGTCATGGCCCCATCATGACGCGCTCACCGCACGGCAACCGACACGTGAGGAAGCCTTAACCGATCCGTGTCCAAACCGGCGCGGCGTCACCTGTTCGGACAAGGCACGCCGATCACGGCCGCCCCTGCTCGGTAGTGATCGCCACACGCACGCGTGGTGGGCGCGTGGCGAGTGGACGCTCGGAGGGCGTAGGTGTGGAGGATGGAGGCGCGGAGGGCGAACGTATGGAGGGTGAGGGCGGACGCATGGGCAGCGGGCGCGCGCAGGACAGCCGGGCGGAGCAGCCGGACCACACGGCGGTACGGGTCGCGCTGTGGCGGGCGCTGCACGTACGGGCCGATCCTCCGCCGCACGTCTTCGAGGACGAGGTCGGCCTGCGGCTGGCCGGCCCCGGCGACGACTGGCGGCAGCGGCCGGACATGGACGCGGACGGGACGCGGGCGTTCCGGGCGGGCATCGTGGCCCGGGCCCGCTTCGTCGAGGACCTGGTCGTGGCGGAGGCCGGGCGGGGCGTCACGCAGTACGTCGTCCTGGGCGCCGGGTTGGACACCTTCGTCCAGCGCCGCCCCGAGGTGGCCGCCGGGCTACAGGTGTTCGAGGTGGATCAGCCGGAGCCGCAGGCGTGGAAACGGCGGCGCCTGACCGAGCTGGGGCTGGGGGTGCCCGACGGCCTGCGCCTGGTGCCCGTCGACTTCGAGGCGGGCGGCTCCTGGTGGGAGGAACTGGTCGCGGCCGGGTTCGACGCGGGGCGTCCGGCGGCGGTGGCCTGCACCGGCGTGAGCATGTACCTCACACGGGAGGCGATCAGGGGCACGCTGCGCCAGGTGGCGGGGCTCGCGCCCGGCTCCACGCTGGCCATGACCTTCATGCAGCCCGCGGAACTCCTGGACCCGCGGATGCGGGACCTGCTGGAGACGACGACGCGTCTGGCGCGGGCGTCCGGGACGCCGTTCCTCAGCTTCTTCTCCCCTGCGCAGATGCTCGACCTCGCCCGCGAGGCGGGGTTGGCACAGGTCCGGCACGTGTCGGCGGAGGATCTGGCACGGCGCTACTTCACCGGCCGCACGGACGGACTGCGCCCCGTGGCCGCGGAGGAACTGCTGGTCGCCACGGTCTGAGGGCCACCAAGGGATCGGCTCAGGGCACCACGGGCCGGAGACCGGCACCGCCTGAGGCACGCCCGCCCGGCCCGGGGTGCGGCACCGCCTGAGGCACGCCCGCGCGGGCCCGAGGGCCCGGCCCTGGGCCCTCACCGTCCGAGGGTCGCCACGGTCCGAGACCGACACGGTCCGAGGCCCGCCCCGGGCCCGCGCGGTACCCCTCCGGAGCCGGTGGTGGTCCCGCGGGCGGCTCGGCCTTGGCCCTGCCCGGCTCGCCCGCCCGGTCCGCCCGGTCCGCCCCGTCCACCCGGTCCGCCCGGGGCCCGGTCCACCGTGTCCCCAGAGTTCGCAGTGTCCGCAATGTCCGCCCGCGCGGGAGCCTCTGATCGCTTCTGGAGGCACACTTGCAGTAAGGCCCGTCGGTCTGGCACGAGGGGGTGTCGAAAGTGACACGTCGTGCGGGAGTGTGGCTGTGGCGATGGCGGCGCAGCCCGCTGAGAAGGACCAGCGATGTCGTCGAGGCATGGATCCTGCTCGCCGCCTGGGTCCTCGCGGTGGTGGGCGCTCTGGTGGCCGGGCTGCTGACGGCGGGCGCGATGCAGCAGACCGCGGAGCACACCCGCGCGCGGAGCCACCCGATGACCGCCGTACTCGTCCAGGACGGGCCCCAGGGGAACGCCCGGCCGGCCGGCGGCGCCCTGGTGTGGGGGACGGTCCACTGGGCGGAGCCGGACGGCACGGGCCACACGAACCGCGCCCGGGTTCCGGCCACCGCGACACCGGGGTCCCGCATCACCGTCTGGACCAATGGCCACGGCGCCCTGACCTCCCCGCCCGCCTCCGCGGCCGACACCGCCTTCCAGTCGGTCCTGGGCGGTCTGTGGGCCGGAACGGCGACCGTGGGCCTCGTCGCCGGCGGCGCCAAGCTCGCCCAGTCCCGCCTGGACCGCCACCGCTTCGACCAGTGGGCCGACGAATGGGCCCGGATGGACACGCGGTGGGGCCGCACCACGGGCTGACACGACGCCTGTGGCCGACACGGTGTCCAGACGGGCGCCTCCTCACCGAGGCGGCGCCCGCGCACCCGACGCCTCGACCCGCCCGCCTCGCCCTGACCTGCACGAACCACACGCGACCCGGCCTCGACGCCCCGCTCACCCCCCTTGCCCCAGCGCAGGCCGCCTTCTAGCCTGAGTTTGTGCCGCCAATAAACAAAGTCCGTTCGCACAACGCCGTGCCGGACACCTCGCTCGTCCGCCTCCGCATCGCCCTCACCGCGTTCTTCGCGCTCGACGGCTTCGTCTTCGCCGGCTGGGTGGTGCGCATCCCGGCCATCAAGGAGCAGACGCACGCCTCCGCCGGGGCACTGGGGCTCGCGCTGCTCGGAGTCTCCGCCGGGGCCGTCGTCACGATGACGCTGACCGGGCGCCTGTGCCGCCGCTACGGCAGTCATCCGGTCACGGTCGCCTGCGCCGTCCTGCTCTCCCTCAGCATCGCCCTGCCCCCGCTCACCCACTCCGCCCCGGCCCTGGGCGCCGTCCTGCTGGTCTTCGGTGCCGCCTACGGCAGCATCAACGTGGCCTTCAACAGCGCGGCCGTCGATCTGGTCGCCGCGCTGCGGCGACCGGTCATGCCGACCTTCCACGCCGCCTTCAGCCTGGGCGGCATGGTGGGAGCGGGCCTCGGCGGACTCGTGGCCGGTCACCTCTCCCCCACCCGCCACCTGCTGTCCCTGACCGTGATCGGCCTGCTCGTCACCGCCGTCGCGGGCCGTACGCTCCTGCGGATCGCGCCCCCGGAGCCGGCCGGCCGGGCCGGCACCGGGCGGGGGCAGACGCGCCGGCTCGACGGACGCACCCGCGCCATCGTCCTGGTCCTCGGTCTCATCGCCCTGTGCACGGCCTACGGTGAGGGGGCCATGGCCGACTGGGGCGCGCTGCACTTCACCCAGGACCTGGCCGCCTCGCCTGGCGTCGCGGCGGCCGGCTACTCCTGCTTCGCGCTCGCGATGACCGCGGGGCGGCTGACCGGTACCACCCTGCTCGAACGGCTGGGCCGGACCCGCACGATCGTGGGAGGCGGGTGCGTCGCCGCGGCCGGCATGCTGCTCGGCTGTCTGGCGCCGACCGTGTGGGTGGCCCTGCTCGGCTTCGTCGTCACCGGTCTCGGGCTCGCGAACCTCTTCCCGGTCGCCGTGGAGCGCGCCGGCGCCCTGGCCGGTCCGAGCGGTGTCGCGATCGCCTCCACACTCGGTTACGGCGGCATGCTCCTCGGCCCTCCGGCCATCGGGTTCATGGCCGAATGGCTGTCCTTGCGGGCCGCGCTCACCAGCGTGGCCGTACTGGCCGCGGTCGCCGCCTCGATCGGGTTCGCGACGCGACGGTCGACGTACGAGTGACGACCCGCGTACAAGTGACCGAGACCGCCGACGTACCAGTGGCTGCCCGCGTACAAGTGACCGCCTACGCACCAGTGACCGTCGGCGTACCAGGAACTGCCTACGTACCAGGGACTGCCTACGTACCAGTGATCGCCGGCGTACTTGTGGGACGAGCGGCGCGTCCGCGGGGCCGAGGACCGGCCGGAGCCGGTCAGGACACCGCGTCCGTGCCGTCTCCTCCCGTGTAGACCTTGGCGTCGGACGGCGCCGGATGTTCGACGCGGCACACCAGGGCGTCGTTCTCGACGTCCGCGACGATCGTGTCGCCGGGGTCGGCCGAGTCGCTGAGCAGCAGGGAGGCGATGCGGTTGTCCAGTTCGGCCTGGATGGTGCGGCGCAGCGGGCGGGCGCCGAACTCGGGCTGGTGGCCGTGGGCGACGAGGAGCTTCTTCGCCGCCTCGGTGACCCGCAGTTCCAGCCCCTGGGCCCGCACGCGCCGCCGGCTGTTGTCCAGCAGCAGGTCGACGATCCGGTTCAGCTCCTGTTCGCCGAGCCCGTGGAAGATGATGATGTCGTCGATGCGGTTGAGGAACTCGGGCAGGAACCGGCCGCGCAGGTCCTCCGTCAGCTGGTCCTTGATGGCGGCGACGTCGCCGTGGTGGGCGAGGATCCGCTGGGCGCCGATGTTGGAGGTCATGATGACCACGGTGTTGCGGAAGTCGACGGTGCGGCCCTGCGCGTCGGTGAGGCGTCCGTCGTCGAGGACCTGGAGCAGGGTGTTGAAGACGTCCGGGTGGGCCTTCTCCACCTCGTCGAACAGCAGCACGCTGTAGGGCTGGCGGCGGACCTTCTCGGTGAGCTGGCCTGCCTCCTCGTGGCCGACGTAGCCGGGCGGGGCGCCGACGAGCCGGGAGACGGTGTGCTTCTCCTGGAACTCGCTCATGTCGAAGCGGACCATGCGGTTCTCGTCGCCGAAGAGGAGTTCGGCCAGCGCCTTGGCCAGTTCGGTCTTGCCGACGCCGGTGGGGCCGAGGAAGAGGAAGGAGCCGACGGGCCGGTTCGGGTCGCCCATGCCGGCCCGGCTGCGGCGTACCGCCTGGGCGACGACGGTGACGGCCTCGTCCTGCCCGACGACGCGGTCGTGCAGGGCGTCCTCCAGCTTGAGCAGCCGTTCCTTCTCGCTCTCGGTGAGCTGGGCGACGGGGATGCCGGTACGCCGGGACAGCACGTCGGCGATGTCGTCGACGGTCACCTCCAGCACGCCCTCGCGGCGCTCGGCCAGCCCCTCCAGCTCGGTCTCGATCTCAGCGAAGCGGTCCTTCAGCTCGGCGGCGCGCTCGAAGTCCTCGGCGGCGACGGCCTGGTCCTTCTCCCGGCGCAACTTGGCCAGCCGGTCCTCGCGCTCGGCGACCTCGGTGGAGCGTCCCAGGGAGCGCAGCCGCACCCGGGCCCCGGCCTGGTCGAGCAGGTCGATGGCCTTGTCGGGCAGGAACCGGTCGGTGACGTAGCGGTCGGACAGCTCGGCCGCGGCGGCCAGCGCGTCGTCGCTGTAGCGGACCTGGTGGTGGGCCTCGTAGGAGTCGCGCAGGCCCTCCAGGATCTGCACGGTCTCCTCGACGCTCGGCTCGGGCACCATCACGGGCTGGAAGCGGCGTTCCAGGGCGGCGTCCTTCTCGACGTACTTGCGGTACTCGGCGAGGGTGGTGGCGCCCACGACGTGCAGCTCGCCGCGGGCGAGGGCCGGTTTGAGGATGTTGCCGGCGTCCATCGAGCCCTCACCGGTGGCGCCCGCGCCGACGACGGTGTGCAGTTCGTCCAGGAACAGGATCGTCGACTCGGAGGCGGCCTTGACCTCGTCGATGACGTTCTTCAGCCGTTCCTCGAACTGTCCGCGGTACTGGGCCCCGGCGACCAGTCCGGTCAGGTCCAGGGCGACGACCCGTTTGTTCTCCAGTGTCTTCGGCACGTCCCCGGCGACGATCCGCTGGGCCAGCCCCTCCACGATCGCGGTCTTGCCGACGCCCGGCTCGCCGATCAGGACGGGGTTGTTCTTGGAGCGGCGGGAGAGGATCTCCACGGTCTGCTCGATCTCCATGGCCCGCCCCACGACCGGGTCCAGTTTCCCGGCCCGGGCCTCCTCGGTCAGGTCGCGGCCGTACTGGTCGAGGGTCGGCGTGTCGCTCGGCGTGTCGCTCCCGCCGGGCGCGGCCTCGGTGCGGGCCGCCGTCTCGGCGCTGCGGCGGACCTGTTCGGTGTCGATGCCGTGCGCGGCGAGGACGCGGGACGGTGCGGCACCCGGCGTGTCGAGGAGGGCGCCGAGGATGTGCTCCGGACCGATGTACGACACTCCGGCCGCACGGGAGTGTTCGTAGGCGCGCAGCAGCACCCGCTTGGCGGCCGGGGTCAGGCCCGGCTGGGCCGAAGGGGTGCCGCTCTCCCCCGGCAGCGCCTCGGCGAGGGCCGCGGCGAGGCGGTCGGGGTCGGCGCCGGCCTGGGCGAGGAGACCGCGGGCGGGCTCCACCTGGGTGCAGGCCCACAGCAGGTGCTCGGTGTCCAGGTCGGAGCTCGCGTCCTCGGCCGCCCTCCCGGTGGCGCGGTTGATCAGGTCCTGCGCCGAATCGGTGAGCAGCCGTCCGATCGGCACCCGCTGCACCTGCGGCGGCGAGGCGCCCGGGGTCATCCCGAAGAAACGGTTGAGGATCTCGGAGAACGGATCCGGGCCACCGAACGAGGCGCCGAAGGGGGACATCGTCATGATCGCCGTCCGCAGCGTGGGGAAATGAGTCCCCACCAGCCCAACCCACCGTTCGGACCACCGCAACGCGGCATACGCCGACCCGGTGGCGTACCGGGGGAGCCGGCCGACGGCGCGACCACCCCTGCCCGCGGGCGCCCGCCTCCCGGTTCTCAGGGCCGCCCTCTGCCCGGTTCCGCGGGCCGCCCGCCGTCCGGTTCCACGGTCGCCCGCCGTCCGGCACACTTCCCGGCATGGAGACTGCCGATTTCCTCGACACGCTGGAGCGGGAGGGCCGGCTGCTGGCTGCGGCGGCCGGGGAGGCGGGGACCGGGGCGCGGGTGCCGTCCTGCCCCTCATGGCGGGTGCGCGACCTGCTGCGGCACACGGGTGTGGTGCACCGGTGGGCCGCCGCCTTCGTCGCGGACGCGTACCCCTCCCCGCGGCCCATGGGCGACCCCCCGGACCTCGACGGCGACGCGCTCGTGGACTGGTACCGCGACAGCCACCGCTCTCTCGTGCGGACCCTGGCCCAGGCACCGGCCGACGTCGCGTGCTGGACGTTCCACCCGGCACCGCTGCCCTCGCCCTCGCCGCTGGCCTTCTGGGCCCGGCGGCAGGCGCACGAGACGGCCGTCCACCGTTTCGACGCCGAGACGGCACGCGGCGGCACGCCGGCCCCGATCGCCGCGGAGTTCGCCGTCGACGGCATCGACGAGCTGCTGCGCGGCTTCCACGCCCGCGCCCGCAGCCGGGTCCGCACCGCGCGGCCGCGCCTGCTGCGGATCCGCGCAGAGGGCGCGAAGGACGTCGCCGGCGGCGGCGACGCGCTGTGGACCGTACGGCTCTCGGACGGGCCGCCGGTCACGGAGCGAAACCCTCCCACGGGAGCAGCCCCCGACGCCGGCACCGATGCCCGTACCCACGCGGACGCCGAACTCGCCGGTCCCGCGGACCGGATGTACCTCGCGCTGTGGAACCGGGTTCCGGTGCCGCGCGTGACGGGGGACGCCTCGCTGGCCGCCCTGTGGCGGGAGACCTCGGCGATCGTCTGAGCCGGGCGGGGGCGGCGTACGGGCTCAGCCCAGCCAGCCCGGCCGGACCAGCCCCGACTCGTAGGCGAGGACGACCAGTTGGGCCCGGTCGCGGGCGCCCGGTTTCACCATGGTGCGGCTGACGTGGGTCTTGGCGGTGAGCGGGCTGACCACCAGGCGGCGGGCGATCTCCTCGTTGGACAGGCCGATGCCGACCAGGGCCATGACCTCGCGCTCGCGGTCGGTGAGCCGGCCGAGGGCGCCGGCCGCCGCCGGCTCCTTGGAGCGGCGGCGAACGCCGCGATCAGGCGCCGGGTGACCCCGGGCGACAGCAGCGCGTCGCCGTCGACCACCGCCCGTACCGCCCGCAGCAGTTCCTCGGGTTCGGTGTCCTTGCTCAGGAACCCGGAGGCGCCCGAGCGGATCGCCTCGAAGACGTACTCGTCGAGTTCGCCGGGAACCGCCTGCGCCACAGCAGCAGCCCGGCCGCCACGGCCACCAGGGCGTAGGCGTACCCGTCCAGGGCGTCGCGGTGGCCCTGCTGGGCGTGGGCCGAGAAGTGGGTGCCGACCAGGGCGAAGGCGGTGAAGAGCAGGGTGGAGGGCCAGGGCCAGGACCGGCGGGCGCCGGGCCGCTCCTGCCCGTCGGCGCGGTGCCACCATGGGGCCCCTGCCGCCACCACTGCGGCGGCTCGCCCCCGTGCACCCGCTGCTCGTCCATGCCCGCCACGCTAGAGGGCGCGTACCGCCAAACGCGTCAGCCGAGCGGGGTGAACGCCCGTACTCCCCGGGAAGTACGCCGCCCTCCAGGGCCGCGGCCGGACGGCCGCCGTCGCGACGACCGCGCACGGCACCCGCTCGCCCGAAACGGCCAGCCGGTCACGGCCCCCACCGCGCCGGCCCGGCGACGCGAGGGGCCGGCCCCGCCACACCAAGCCCTCCGGCCCGCCGCCCGGCTCTGCAACCCGTCGCCGGGCCGTACGGGCCCCGCTCCGGGCCGTACGGCCTTGCGCAACCGCGGTCCGGGGCGGACGTCGCGGACCTGACGAAGTCCACCGACGTCAGGGGCGCGGGCCGACCGCCGTCTCCTCCGCGTCGTCCTCGGCCTCCGGGGCGGCGGGCGCGTCGGCCGCCGCGGGACGCCGGTCCATCATGCTCAGGGCGCGCTGGGCGACCGGATGGTTGCGGACCAGCTCGCCCAGTGTCGTCGAGCCCTGGGTGATGTCCCTGAACGCCTTCCAGGCCGGACGGAAGCCCGTCAGGGCGGCGTGGAAGAGGCCGGGGCGGCGCTCGAAGGCCGCCAGCATCCGCTTGCCGACGGTCATCTCGACGCCCAGCCCCGCCTTGATGGCGAACGCGTAGTTCAGGGCCTGGCGCCGCGCGTCCACCGCGTCGTGCGCCTCGGCGATCCGCACCGCCCACTCACCCGCGAGCCGTCCGGACCTGAGTGCGAAGGAGATGCCCTCGCGCGTCCACGGCTCCAGCATCCCCGCCGCGTCCCCGCACACCAGCACGCGTCCGCGCGAGAGCGGCGAGTCGTCGGCGCGGCAGCGGGTCAGGTGCCCGGAGGAGACGCTCGGCTCGAAGCCGGCGAGGCCCAGCCGGGCGATGAAGTCCTCCAGGTACCGCTTGGTCGCGGCGCCTTCGCCGCGGGCCGAGATCACCCCGACCGTCAGCGTGTCGTCCTTGGGGAACACCCAGCCGTAACTGCCCGGCATGGGACCCCAGTCGATCAGGACGCGCCCGCGCCAGTCCGCGGCCACGGTCTCGGGGACCGGGATCTCCGCCTCCAGGCCGAGGTCCACCTGGTCGAGCTTGACCCCGACGTGGGCTCCTATGCGGCTGGCGCTGCCGTCGGCGCCGACCACCGCGCGGGCCAGGACCGTCTCGCCGCCCTGGAGCACCACGGCGACCGTCCGCCGGTCCGGCACCGCCGAGCCGTGCTGCTCGACCCGGGACACGGTGGCGCCGGTACGCAGCTCGGCACCCGCCTTCTGCGCGTGCTCGACGAGCTGCTGGTCGAACTCGGGCCGGTTGATCAGCCCGAACAGCGTCTGCTTGGAGCGCCGGGTGCGGACGAAGCGGCCGTTGTGGGAGAACGTCACCGCGTGCACCCGGTCCTTCAGCGGAAGGTCGAACCCGGGCGGCAACGAGTCGCGCGAGGGACCGATGATCCCGCCGCCGCACGTTTTGTACCGTGGCAGTTCCGCCTTCTCCAGCAGCAGCACGCGCCGCCCCGCGACCGCCGCCGCGTAGGCGGCCGAGGCCCCCGCGGGTCCCGCGCCCACCACGACGACGTCCCACACCTGCTGCACGTCGTCCGCCGAAGAGTTCTCGCTGCTCACGATGGTCTACCGCTCCAGATCAACCCGGCTGCCGCTGCTGTCCCTGGCATCCTACGGCGGCTTCCGGTGCGGTCCGCTGTGGGAGGATCGGCAACGGACGCGCCCCGCGCACGAGGACGCGCCCGCGCTGACACGATCATCCGGAACACAGAAGTGCTCACAGAGCACCGGCAAGGTGCTCACGAGTGCACCGTCGCACCCACAAGGAGCGTGCCCATGTCGTCGCATCCGGTCGCCGAGACCGTCGCCTCCCTGCTGCCCGGGGCCAGGGCGGAGCTGGCCGAGCTGGTGGCCTTCAAGTCGGTGGCGGACTTCGACCAGTATCCGAGGAGCGAGAGCGAGGGCGCGGCGAACTGGATCGCCGACGCGCTGCGCGCCGAAGGCTTCACCGACGTGGCCCTGCTCGACACCCCGGACGGCACGCAGTCGGTGTACGGCTACCTGCCCGGCCCCGAGGGCGCCAAGACCGTGCTGCTGTACGCCCACTACGACGTGCAGCCGCCGCTGGACGAGGCCGCGTGGGCCACGCCGCCCTTCGAACTGACCGAGCGCGACGGCCGCTGGTACGGGCGCGGCGCCGCCGACTGCAAGGGCGGGGTCCTCATGCACCTGCTCGCGCTGCGCGCCCTGAAGGCGAACGGCGGCATACCCGTCCACGTCAAGGTGATCGCCGAGGGCTCGGAGGAGCAGGGCACCGGCGGCCTGGAGCGCTACGCCGAGCAGCACCCGCAGCTGCTGACGGCGGACACCATCGTGATCGGTGACACCGGCAACTTCCGCGTCGGTCTGCCCACCGTCACCAGCACCCTGCGCGGCATGACCCTGGTCCGCGTCCAGGTCGACACCCTTGAGGGCAACCTGCACTCCGGCCAGTTCGGCGGCGCGGCTCCCGACGCGCTCGCCGCCCTCATCCGCGTCCTGGACTCGCTGCGCGCCGAGGACGGCTCGACGACCGTGGACGGCCTCGCCGCCGACTCGGTGTGGGACGGTCTGGCCTACGACGAGACGCAGTTCCGCAAGGACGCCAAGGTGCTGGACGGGGTGGACCTGATCGGTTCGGGCGCCGTCGCCGACCGCGTCTGGGCCCGCCCGGCCGTCACCGTCCTCGGCATCGACTGCCCGCCCGTGGTCGGTGCCACCCCGTCCGTGCAGGCCGGGGCACGCGCGCTGGTGAGCCTGCGGGTGCCGCCGGGCGTCGACGCCACCGAGGCGACCAAGCTGCTCCAGGTCCACCTGGAGGCGCACACGCCGTGGGGTGCCCGGGTGAGCACCGAGCAGATCGGCCAGGGCCAGGCCTTCCGCGCCGACACCACCAGCCCCGCCTACCAGGCGATGGCCGACGCCATGGCGGTCGCCTACCCCGGCGAGGAGTTGCAGTACGCCGGCCAGGGCGGCTCCATCCCGCTGTGCAACACCCTCGCCGCGCTGTACCCGCAGGCCGAGATCCTGCTCATCGGCCTGAGCGAGCCCGAGGCGCAGATCCACGCGGTGAACGAGAGCGTCTCCCCGCAGGAACTGGAGCGCCTGTCGGTCGCCGAGGCCCTGTTCCTGCTCAACTACGCGGGCTGAGCCCGAAAGCGCCCCAAGACGTCGTCCGCTCTGCCGACAGCAGAGGACCCTCGCCCCGGGGCGGGGGTCCTCTCTACGGTCGTCCCATGGACGTCGTGGAGATCCTCCCCCGGCTGCATCTGCTGCGCTTCCCCGTGGGCCAGGCCTATCTGTGGTCCGACGACGACGGACTGACGCTGGTCGACGCCGGACCGCCGGGCGCGGGCGCGCCGATCGCCGCAGCGATCAGGTCCCTGGGACGCGACCCCGCCGAGCTGCGGCGGATCGTGCTCACCCACTTCCACGAGGACCACATGGGCGGGGCGGGCGAACTGGCCGGACCGTACGGCGCCGAGGTGCTGGCCCACCGCCTGGACGCGCCGGTCGTCGGGGGCGAGGCGCCCGCTCCCCCGCCGGTCTGCGAGGACTGGGAGCGCCCCCTGCACGCGGCGGCCCTCGCCCAGCTCCCGCAGGGTGAACCGGTCCGCCCGCCACGGCTCACCGAGCTGTCCGACACCGACGTCCTCGACTTCGGCGGCGGCGCCCACGTCGTCCCGGCCCCGGGCCACACCGACGGCAGCATCGGTCTGCATCTGCCGCGGCACGGCGTCCTGTTCACGGGGGACGCGGTCGCCGCCTCCCCGGTGGACGGCTCGGTCATCCTGGGCGTGTTCAACACCGACCGGGACCGGGCCGTCGCCTCCTTCCGGCGCCTGGCCGCGCTGGACACGGACGTCGCCTGCTTCGGCCACGGCGCTCCCGTGACCGAGAGGGCCGGGGAGACGCTCCGCCGCTCGGCGGACGGGTACCGGACGTCCGTCTGAGGGTCCGGGACCCGGCGCGGCTCCCGGACTGCCGGACTGCCGGACTGCCGGACTGCCGGACTGCCGGACTGCCGGACTGCCGGACTGCCGGACGAACTCCGAGAACCGGCCCGTCCGTTCCCGCGGAGCCTGCCTGTCCTACCGGCCGGAACCGGACCTGCCGGCCCGGACTGGACTGCCGGCCCGGAACGACGGGCCCCCTTCCCCCCGTGCCGCGCCGCGTGCCCCGGTCGCGCGCCGTACCCCGCTCGCGCAGTACTCCGGTCGCGCCCCGGTCCACCCGCGCGGCCGGTCACCCCACCGGCACGCCCGCCTCCAGGTAGACCGCCGCCCCCCGCTCCCGGGCGCGCAGCGCCCAGCGCAGCCGTTCGTAGCGGACCGGTGGCAGCAGCCCGGCGGCCTCCCGCTCGGTGACGAAGCGGCAGTCGCGCAGTTCGGGACCGGGCAGCAGCAGCCGGCCTGCCGTGGCGGAGTCGAGCCGGCCGCCGTCGAAGAGGAGGCGCAGCCCGCCGAAGCCGGGGGGCGCGGGACGTTCCCAGTCGACGACGAGCAGCCGGGGAACCTCCTCCATCCGTATCCCGGTCTCCTCGGCGACCTCGCGCATCCCGGCGCGGGCCGGGGCCTCGCCGGGTTCGACGACGCCGCCGGGGAACTCCCAGCCGGGCTTGTAGGTGGGGTCGACGAGCAGCACCCGGTCCCGTTCGTCGAAGAGGAGCACCCCGGAGGCGACGGTCTCGGCGGTGGGTTCGGGCGTCTGCACGATCTCGCAGGGCGTCGCGGTGCCGTCGCCGACGGCCTCGGCGATGCGGACGGCCGTCTCGTACGGAGTGAGGGAGCTGGTGTCGACGAGGTGGGCGTCGGCGGTGAGCCAGGTGGCCAGGGCGCTGCGGTAGGGCTCGATGTGGTCGTAGGCCCACTGGCGTATTCGCAGGTCGCCGTCGGGAAGGCCGGGCGGGATCTCGCGACTCGCCACCCGCTCCCGCAGGATCGTTTCCGCCGGGGCGAGGAGCAGATGCCGCACATCGATGCGCCGGGCGGCGAGGCCGCCGAAGATCTCGTCGCGGTAGTCCTGGCGGAGCAGGGTCATCGGGACGACCAGGGTGCCGCCCAGTTCGGCGAGCATGGCGGCGGCCGTGTCGATCACCAGGCGCCGCCAGATCGGCAGGTCCTGGAAGTCGCCGACCTCGGCGAGGTGCTTGGGCGGCAGGAGGTGGTGCGTGAGAAGGCCGCCGATGATCTCCGGGTCGAAGAGCGTGCTGTGCGGGATCAGGTCGATCAGTTCCCGTGCGGTGGTGGACTTTCCCGCACCGAACGTGCCGTTGATCCAGACGACGGTCACTGGTCCCCCTCTTCTGTTGGCCCCCTGTGGCTTGCCCGCTTCACCCTGCCACGGAAACCAGGCCCAGTTGAGGGCGGCACGGGACCGCGCCGGGGCCGACGCGGTCCCGCCCGGTCCCCCGCCTCAGCCGTCCTGCCCCAGGGCGTCGTCGTCCACTGCCAGGCTGTCGTGGCTGACGAGGTGGTCCACGGCGCCCACGGTGTCCTTCACTCCCAGGCCGCCGAGCGCGTCGTGGTCAGCGGCGTGCGAAGGAGTGACGGCGGCCACGACGAAACCGGTGGCGAGGGAGGCGAGGGCGAGCATGCTGCGCTTCTTCATGCCTGCTCAACGGTGGACGGCGCCGTTGGTCACGCTCGCGTGGGCCAGGGCCGTGACGGCATATCGAACAACCGCTGAACAAGCGTGGCGCTCCCTTCCGACAGACTCCGACAGGTCCTACCGTAAACGCACACGATGACGCGGACATGAAGTCATCCCACCTTTCGGGAGTTCGGAGGAACGTTCAGATGCGTCACCCGCACACACGCACCTCCCGTCGAAGAGTCGTCGGAGTACTGGCCGTCTCGCTGCTCGCCCTCGGGACAGCGGCCCCCTCGGTCGCCGTGGCCCGGGAACAGCGCTCCGCCCCGGCCGAGGCCCGAGGACTCGCCCTCACCCCGCCGATGGGCTTCAACAACTGGAACTCCACCCACTGCGGCCCCGAGTTCAACGAGTCCATGGTCGAGGGCATCGCCGACCTGTTCATCGAGAAGGGCCTGAAGGACGCCGGCTACCAGTACGTCAACCTGGACGACTGCTGGGCCCTGCCCGCCCGCGACGCGGACGGCCGGCTCGTCCCCGATCCGGTCCGCTTCCCGCACGGCATAAAAGCCGTGGCGGACTACGTGCACGCCAAGGGCCTCAAGCTCGGCATCTACACCAGCGCGGGCACCAAGACGTGCAGCAGCACCGGCTTCCCGGGCGCGCTCGGCCACGAGGAGAACGACGCCCGGCAGTTCGCCGAGTGGGGCATCGACTACCTCAAGTACGACAACTGCAACAACCAGGGCGCAGACGCCCGGCAGCGCTACGTCACCATGCGCGACGCCCTGCTGGACGCCACGGGCAGGACCGGCCGTCCCATCGTCTACAGCATCTGCGAGTGGGGCGACAACAAGCCCTGGGAGTGGGCCTCAGGCGTGGGCCAGCTGTGGCGCACGACCCACGACATCCAGGACAAGTGGTCCTCGATGCTGTCGATCCTGAAGAAGAACCTGCCCCTGGCCCCGTACGCCGGCCCCGGCCACTGGAACGACCCCGACATGCTGGAGGTCGGCAACGGCGGCATGACGGACACGGAGTACCGCACCCACTTCTCGATGTGGTCGGTCATGGCCGCGCCCCTGCTCATCGGGTCCGACCTGCGCAAGGCGTCCCCCGCCACGCTCGGCATCCTGGCCAACAAGGACGTCATCGCCGTCGACCAGGACCCGCTGGGCAAGCAGGGCGCCGTCGTCTCCTCCGAGGACGGCCGCTGGGTCGTCGCCAAGCAGATGAAGGACGGCAGCCGCGCGGTGGCGCTGTTCAACGAGACGGACACCCCGCAGCACATCGCCACCACCGCCCGGGCGGTCGGCCTGCCGCAGGCCCCGGCCTACACGCTGCGCGACCTGTGGCAGCACCGGAACTACAACACCGCGGGCGCGGTCTCCGCGACCGTACCGGCCCACGGCACGGTGCTCGTACGGGTCTCACCCGACCGGCACTGGAGCAAGAACCCGCCCGCCGTCGAACTCGCAGCCGACAGCGCGCCCCTGGTCGTGGCGGGCAGGCCCGCCGCACTGACGAGCACGGTGACCGACCTGGGCCGCACCTCGGCCCACGACGTCTCCGTGTCACTGACCGGCCCCCAGGGCTGGACGGTGCGGGCCCGCTCCGCCACCCGCGCCCACGCCGTCCCCACCGGCACCACCCTGACCACACGGTGGGCGGTCACGGCCCCGAAGGGAACGCCGGCCGGGGCGTACGACCTGACGCTCAGGACGGTCTACGCCTCCCCCGCCAAGGTCCGCGCCACGAGCACGTCGACGGTCACGGCGTCGGTGGTGGTGCCGCCGCCCGCCGGGACGTCGTACCTCGGAGACCTCCCGTGGATGTCCGCCACCAACGGCTACGGCCCCGTGGAACGCAACACCAGCAACGGCGAGAGCGCCGCGGGCGACGGCCGCCCGATCACCGTCGGCGGGGTCGTGTACGCCAAGGGGCTCGGCACCCACGCGCCGAGCGAGGTCACGTACTACACGGGGAAGGCCTGCACGAAGGTATCCGCGGACGTGGGCGTCGACGACGAGAAGGGCGCCAAGGGCACCGTCTCCTTCGAGATCTGGGCGGACGGCACCAAGGTCGCCTCGACCGGTGTCCTCACCAACGCGATGGCCGCCCAGCCGATCAGCGCCGACGTCACCGGCGCCCAGGTCGTCCGGCTCGTCGTCACCAACGGCGGCGACAACACCGACTCCGACCACGCCGACTGGGCGGACGCCCGGCTGACGTGCTGAACCGGTGATGCTCCGCACGAGGCGGTGAAGGGGGCCGGGCG
>NZ_JBHJUW010000137.1:0-23580 GCF_042268205.1 Streptomyces sp. NPDC056160 | reverse complement strand
GGGGGCGCCGTTGTCGCAGGTCACTCCGCGGAAGACCTCGACGGTCTTGCGGCTGTCGTTGCGGATGTTGAGGCTCTTGGAACCCAGGCCGCTGACGACGGTGATGCAGCCGCCGGGGCGGGCGTTGTAGGAGCGCTCGTTGATGTGGATCCAGCCCTCCTCGAAGTTCCGGCGGCCGTGGTTGTTGCCGCCCTCGTGGTCGTTGCCCTCGTGGTTGTTGCCCTCGTTGCCCTTGCCCTCGTTGCCCTTGGAGGCGTTGCCGCCGGTGTCGCCGCCCATGGGCACGGCCGGGGCGGCCTGCACGGCGGCGGGGACCGCCTGGATCTGCGGCGCGGGGGAGGCGGCGGCGTAGGTGATGCCGGTCGCGGTCAGGGCTGCTGCGGCGGCGACGGCCGCGGTGACGGCGCGGGAGCGGGTCATGATCATGGCAGTGCTTCTCCTTGTTCGCAGAGAGGTCGGCTCGGCAGCCGTCCTGTGACCGAACGTACGCAGCCGCATCCGGGCTGTCATCTCGAGCGGAGCGGGAGTGCTGTTTCATGGGAGCCGATCGGGGTATGCGGAGCGCTCGACCGCCGTGTGGCGAAGAACTGATAGGTCATCAAGAAGTCATAAATTATGAGTAATTGACTGGCCATTGACCCGTCAGGGTAATCTTCTGATGCCAGCTCACCTCTTCCGGCGGCGGACCGGAAGGGAACTGTCGGCGCGTCGATGCTTGACATATGGAAGATGTCAGGCATCACGCGACGGCGCGCCTCCGGGAAACGCTGCTGCGCAGCGCGGGGAGCGTCCGGCCGCGCCCGAGGGCACGGCCAGGGGCCTGCCGCAACGCTTCGGCCGCACGGGCGGGCGTGGGCGGCGGACGCAGGGGTGGGGCGGGGTGCGACCGGTGGCCGACGTCGCCCTGGCCGCCGTCGAGGCTGGCAGCAGGCCATGTGGGTGGGCACCGCCGTCATGGCGCCCTGTCCGTCTGCAGCGCCCTGCGCGGACCGAAGATCCCGACCCCCGGGGCAGCGGACGAGGCAGAGGCCACCGAGAACGTCGCTGCCTGGTGATCCCGTAGCGGATCGGACACACGGGCGCGCAGACCGTGCATGCCGTGGCAGGGCGCTCGGCGCCTGTCCCCTGCCACCACGGCGACCAGGCCCGTGCGGTCCGGGCGCCGAACGGCGAACAGCCCCGGACGTTCCTCCGGCAGCAGGCAGCAGGCAGCAGGCAGCAGGCAGCAGGCAGCAGGCCAGCCCGCCAGCCGGCCGGCACTGCGCGACCGGATGCTTCGCCTTCGACCGCACACCTTCAACCTCCGCCGGAACCGGCTCCACGCCGAGAGCCACCGCGAGCCGACGAACGCCGTACCCGCAGCACCCGTGGAGCGCCGGCACCGAGCCCCACGTCCTGCGCCGGCCGTTTCAGACCGTGCCTGCCGGCTTCCCGGTGAGCTGGTGCTCGTCGAAGTAGCGGACGATCGCCGGGTCGAGTGCGGGAACGTCGACCGGTGCGCCCCCCGAGCGGAGCGAGGTCGTCGCGGCGACCGCGGCGGCGACCGCCTCGCGGGCGGCGACGGGTGAGGTCTCTGTGGGGCCTCCGGCGGCGGCGAAGCGCAGGAACTCCTCGACGAGCGCCCGGTCCGCGCCGCCGTGCGTGTCCTCGGCCGGCGCCACGACCGGGACGGAGAGGTCGGCGTCGCCGCGGTAGCCGGAGCGGCGCCGGTTCCACACGTCGACCCGCGCGGGGTCGCCGTCGATGCCGTCGCCGAAGTTCTCCAGGCGGCCCTCGTCCCCGATGACCGTGTAGTTGCGCCAGTAGTCGGGCGTGAAGTGGCACTGCTGGTAGCTGGCGAGCACGCCGTTGTCCAGCCGGGCCAGCATCATGCTGATGTCCTCGACGTCGACGACGGGGTTGAGGTCGCGCAGGGCGGACGGCGGCCAGATGTCCGGGTCGAACCAGTCGGGCATGCGCTGACCGGGCGGTACGGTCTCGTGCGAGGTGCGGCGCGGGTTTTCGCCGTAGACGGCCAGGGCCCCCTGGGCGACGACGTTGCGGGAGTAGCCCCCGGCGAGCCAGTGGATGGCGTCGAGGTCGTGGGCGCCCTTCTGCAGCAGCAGACCGGTGGTGTTGGTGCGCTCCGCGTGCCAGTCCTTGAAGTAGAAGTCTCCGCCGTGACCCACGAAGTGACGGCACCACACCGCGCGGACCCGGCCGATCGCGCCGTCGTCGATCAGGCCGCGCATCCGCCGTAGCATCGGCAGGTGGCGCAGGTTGTGACCCACGTAGAGCCGGGCGCGGGAGCGGAACGCGGCCTGAAGCAACGCGTCGCAGTCGGCGACGGTGATGGTCAGCGGCTTCTCCACGAACACCGCCACGCCCGCGGCGAGGAAGAACAGCGCGGGCCGGGTGTGCAGGTGGTCGGGGGTGAGGACGAACACGGCGTCCAGCTCGTCGTCGAGCATCCGCTCGTACCGGTCGTGCACCGCGACATGGGCGCCGAACAGGCGCCTGGCGTCCTCCTGGCCCCTGGGGGCCGGATCGGCGCAGGACACGATGCGGGCGGTGCCGGAACGGTTCACCAGTGCGGCCATGTCCGCGCGCTGGCCGACGCCGATCACGCCGACGCGCAGCTGGGGAGCCGGTATCTGGTCACGGGTGCTCACTGGGATGTCCCTTCGTTCCTGTTCAGGTGATACGTACGGGCGCCGGCGGGTACAGGCCCACTGCTGTCGGGGTACGGGCCCGCTGCTACCGGCGCGGCGCGGTCGGCGCCGCCAGTCCGTCGCTGAGCAGCCGTCTGTCGACCTCGTCCAGGGCCAGGCGCACCGCCCCCAGGGCCACGCTCTCGTCGCCGAGGGTGGAGGCGCGCAGCTCCGGCAGCCGCAGGCAGTGCTTGGTGAGTTCGCGGCGCAGCGGGCCGAGGACCACGTCGGCGGACCGGGAGAACCCGCCGCCGTACACGACGACCTGGGGGTCCAGGGCGAGCACGAGGGCGGCGACCCCGACCGCCAGGTCGCGGGTGTAGCGCCGGACGGCCGTCCGCGCGTTCCGGTCGCCGTCCCGGGCCGCCTGGAACACCCAGGCCGCTGCCTCGCCCGGCGCGGCCGTCGACGGCACCCCGGGGCAGGACTGGAGATGGTCCGGTGCGCTGAGCCACCGTACGGCCTTGAGGGCGCCGATCTCTCCCGCAGCGCCGCCGTGACCGCGGCGCAGGGTGCCGTCCAGGATGAGGCCGGCGCCGGTGCGCAGACCGGCGAGGAGGTAGACGATGTCGTCGGCGTCCTGCGCGACGCCGTTCCAGCGTTCGGCGACGGCCGCGAGCTTGCAGTCGTTCTCCACCTGTACGGGGCAGGAGAACCGGGCCGCGAGATGGGCGGCCGGGTCGGCCTCGCTCCAGCCGGGCAGCGGGCTGGACAGCGAGGTCCTGCCGCTGCCGTCGACCGGACCGGTCACGCCGACGGTCACCGCCCAGATGTCGGCGGGGGCCATGCCCGCGCCGCGCAGCACTTCGTCGATGACGCGGTCGACCGCGGCCAGCCGGGCCTCGGGCGCCGCCCCGGGATCGGCCGGGCGGCGCACGGTACGCACCAGGTGGCCCTCCAGGTCGCTCAGGACGACGAGGATCTTGTGCACACCGATGTCGATGCCGAGCACGTGCCCTGCGGTGGCGCGGAACCGGTACCGGCGGGCCGGCCGCCCCACCACGCTGCTGGCCCCGGGCTCCTCGACCTCCGCCCACCCGTCGGCGACCAGGGACTGCACCAGCACGTCCACCGCGGGACGGGACAGGCCGGCCCGGGCCGCCAGCTCGGTGACCGTGGAGGGAGGGTTGCCGCGCAGCGCCCCCACGATGGACAGCTGGTTCATCTCGCGCATCCGGGACATGTCCGTTCCGGTCGTCGCCATGCTGGTGCTCCCTGAGGCGTTGCGGTGGCCACCGCCGAATAATGCTGAGCAGTTTACTAATTCGTGGCCGTGGCCGCGTGCGATAAGAGGTCAGGCGATGGGGTACCGCTGCTCTTCGCTGGGCGTCACGGCCGGGGTGAAGTCCACCTCCCGCCCGTCGAGCGCGAACCGGTAGCGGCCCAGTCGGCGCACTTCCGGCCGGTTGGTCAAGTACGCCGCCATCGCCTGGAGTTCCTCGGGGTGCAGCCACCCCGGGGGGTCGGAGACCGCCCGGAACCCGCAGATGTCGGCCAGGTCGCGCAGCAGGCCCTGCTGCTGGTCGGTCAGGAGGTTGAGACGGCTGCGGAAGTACACGACGTCCGGGTCGACCTCCAAGAGCGGTGACTGCCACAGCCGGTGCACCGTGTTGACGACGGCGTTGCGGGCCAGCGCGTCGGACGGGTCCTGTGTGGCGTAGTGCTCCCACATCGGCGCGACGTCGGGGCCGCTGCGGATGCCGTCGACCAGTCCGAGAGAAGGCAGCAGCGGGGCGCCGCTGCCGAGCAGGTAGGCGTCCGGGCCTGCCTCCTCCCGGATGATCGCAAGGCCGGTGCGGTAGGCCGTCTCGCGGCCCACGTCGACGGAGCGGACGCCGGGTACGGCGCCGCCGCCGATGAAGTCGAGCTTGAGATAGGTGAACCCCCACTCCCGGCTGACCCGGTGGATCGTCTCGCGCAGGTGCTCCTGTGCCGCGGGCAGCGTGAGGTCGAGCGCCCAGTACCCGGCCCCCCAGTTGTGTCCGGCGACGACCGGCTCGCCGTGTTCGTCGCGCAGGAGCAGCTCCGGTCGCTGACGGGCGGTACGGGAACCGGGCAGGACGATGAACGGGGCGATCCACAGCCCGGGCCGCAGCCCGGCGTCCGTGATCCGGTCGGCCAGCGCCCGCATTCCGGAGGGGAACTTGTCGTTGGCCTCCCAGTCGCCCACCGCCCGCTCCCAGCCGTCGTCGACCTGGACGACGTCGAAGGGCAGGCCGCGCAGCGCGGTGACGTCCTTGGTCAGCTGCTCCTCGGTGATGTTCTCGTAGTACGCGTACCAGCTGCACCACACGTTCCCCGCGCGCTTGGCACTGTGCCCGAGGTGCGCGGCGAGCTGCCGGGTGTAGGCGGCGAACACCTCCTCCTCGGTGCCGTGGGCGAGGAACCAGGGTGCCCCGTCGCGCTCGTACCAGCCCACGAGCGTGTCCCGGTCGGCGGTCAGCCGCGGGATGTCGAGGCCGAGCGCGCCGAGCAGCAGCACCTTTCCGTCGGGTCCCTGCAGGGCGGCGACGGCGGAGGAGTGGTGCCGGGCGGGGTCGTCCCACACGGTGTCGTCGGCGGTGCGGCGGCGTTCGGGGCTCTCGATGCGCAAGGGCGCCTCGGAGAGCCGGCGCCAACCGCACGGGCTCCACGAATTGTGGCCGTGGCGGTAGAAGAGCGCGTCACCGAGCCCGTGCAGCACGGCCGTCCGGCCGGGTGGCAGCAGCAGACCGCCGTCGACGGGCTGGGGCGGTGTGTCGCCTTCGAGCTCGACGGCGAGGGCACGCCCGTCGAGTTCTACGAGCTGGGCCATGGTTCTCCTTGCGTCTGTGGTTCGTGCGGTACGGGAACTGCTGCCCCCGGGCCTCTAGCCGAAGAGGCCGTTCACCTTGTCGTTGGCCGATCGCAGGGCGTCGGCGGGCTCGTCCTGGCCGAGGATCGCCGACTGGATGGCGTCCTGGACCAGGGGGCTGACCTCGGTGCCGTGCTCGGTGACGGGGAGCTGGAAGGTGACGCCTCGCGTCCCGACGGCGTCGGTGAAGGCACGTACGTCGTCACCGTGGGCCTCGTGCGCGGCGAGAGCCTTCTCGGTGGAGCTCTTCAGCGCGGGGAAGACGACACCGTGCGCGGCGACCCGGTCCTGGCAGTCGGCCGAGGCGAGGTACTTGACCCACATCCACGCCTCCTCCTTGTGGCGCGTGCCGGCCCAGATGGAGTCCGACAGGCCGTTGATGGCGCTCTTGCGGCCGGCCGGGCCGGTCGGCATCGCGGCGAAGCCGAAGTGCTGTTTGACTCTGGGGCCGGTGAAGGTGGAGACGGTGAAGGAGCCCGCCAGCGACATGGCGCCCTTGCCGGCGATGAGCAGTTCGGTCCTGGCGACGCTCGACTGCTGGTCCAGGCGGGGGGCGTAGCCCTTGTCGATCAAGTGCCGGAACCAGGAGATGGTCTCGGCGAGCCGGGGGTCGTCGAACCTGTAGTGCGTACCCCGGCTCTTCTTGTCGAGGTACTCGAAGCCGTTGGCGGCGGCGAAGTTGCCCCAGCCGTTCTGGCCCTGGGCGCCGTCGGCCCACTCGGGCAGGAAGCCGTAGACCTTCACGTGGTTCTTGTCGAACGCGGGGTCGAGACCGTTGCGGCCCTTGCTGTCCACGGTGGCCTTGGCGATCACCTGCTCCAGGGTGCCGCCGTCGGCGGGGTTCCACGTCAGGTCGTTCAGCTCGGCGGCGTCCACACCTTGCTTCGTGAGCATGTCCGTGTTGTAGACGATCGCCATGGTGTCCCAGTCCTTGGGCAGTCCGTAGCGCTTGCCGTCCTTCACCCAGGTGCCGGCGAGGCCGGGCTGATAGGCGGAGAGGTCCACCTTGTCCCGCTCCACGTAGGGCTGGAGGTCCAGCAGCTGCTTGCCGGCAGCGAACTGGGGGTAATAGGTGGCCTGGTTGGTCCACACGTCAGGGGCCTCACCGGAGACGATCTCCGTGGTGAGGTTCTGCCAGTACTGGTTCCACGCCGTCTGCGTGATCTTGACGGCGATGTCCGGGTGGGCTTTCTCGAAGGCGGTCGCGCACTCCTGGTAGGCGGGCAGCTGGAGGTCGTCCCACAGCCAGTAGTCGACGGTGGTCCTCCCGTCGGTGGTGCCGCCCGGGCCGCCGCAGGAGACGAGGGTGGTGGTGGCGGCCAGACACAGCAGTGCCGCGCCGGCGCGCAGGTGTCGGGGTCTCATCGCGAGGGGCCTTCCTGGCTCGTACGGGATCGGCGGGGGCGGGCGGTCGCTCCGGGGGAGGCGATCACTTCATGCCGGTGAAGTTGAGGGACTCGACCAGGCGCCGGCCGAGCAGGACGAGCAGGATGAGCACGGGCAGCACAGACAGGGCGGACCCCGCCATCAGCCCGGTCCAGTCGGGCTGGGTGTTGGGCGACTGCTGCTGGAAGATGCCGAGGGCGACGGTGAGCACCCGCGTTTCCTCGTCCCGGCCGGACAGCAGCGGCCACAGGTAGTCCTTCCAGGCCCACACCGTGGTGGTGAGCCCGATGGTGAGCAGCGGGCCGCGAGTCATGGGCAGCACCACCCGCCAGAAGATCCCCCAGGGGCCTACGCCGTCCAGGATCGCGGCCTCCTCCACCTCGCGGGGGATCGACAGGAAGAACTGCCTCAGGAAGAAGACCGCGAACGGTGTCATCAGCACGCTCGGCGCGACCATGCCGACGAAGGTGTTCAGCCAGCCCAGGTCCTTCACCAGGACGAAGTTGGGCAGCACAGTGAAGATCGGGGGCACCATCAGCGCGGCGATCAGCACCGCGAAGACCACGTCGCGGCCGGGGAAGCGCAGCCGGGCGAAGGCGTAGCCGGCCATCGCGCAGAACAGCGTCTGCAGGACGGCGATCAGGCCGCTGTACACGACCGAGTTGAGAAGGTACCGCAGGAAGTCGACCTGCGCGCCGGAACCGCCGGCCGCCACGGCCCTTTCCCGGCTGGTGAGCCCGAGCACCCGCAGGAAGTTGACCATCGTGGGGTGGTCCGGGACCAGTCCGGTGGAGTCGGTGTACAGGTCGGCCGCCGGGGTCAGGGCGGTGCGGACCATCCAGTAGAAGGGGAAGACCGTCAGGAACAGCGCGATGACGAGCACCGTCCACGCGGCGAGTCGGCCCGGGGAGACCTTGGTCAGGATGCGTGTCATGGTCTGCTCCTCAGGCCAGGTCCGAGCGGGAAGCGCGCAGCAGGCGCATCTGTATGGCGGTCAGCACGCCGAGAATCACCGCGAGCACCACGGCCACGGCGGAGGCGTAGCCCATGTGGAAGTTGGTGAAGGCCTGTTCGTAGATGTAGTAGTAGATGACCCGCGTGGCGCTGACCGGGCCGCCCTTGGTGGTGACCGCGATCGTGTCGAAGATCTGGAACGAGCCGATCAGCGACACCACCAGCACCAGCGAGAGCACCGGCCGCAGCAGCGGCAGCGTGATCTTCCAGAACAGCCGCCACTCGCCGGCGCCGTCCAGTGAGGCGCTCTCGTACAGGTACTGCGGGACCTGGAGCATGCCGGCGTAGAGCAGCAGCGCCGTGTAGCCCGTGTACGCCCAGGTGTTGACCGCGGCCACGCTCGGCATGGCCCAGTCGGGCGAGGTGAAGAAGCCGGTGGTGCCCATACCGAGGGCGTTGAGTACGTGGTTGACCAGGCCGAGGTTGGTGTCGAGCAGCCACATCCACAGCAGGCCGACGGTCACGTTGGGCACCAGCCAGGGAACCAGCAGCATCGCGCGCAGCGCCACCGACCGGGTCAGACGGTGCATGAGCGTCGCCAGGACGAGCGCCAGCAGGGTCTGCGACACGATGTTCACCAGGACGTAGTAGCCGGTGACCCTCAGCGCGTTCCAGAACTGCTCGTCGCCGATCAGCCGGCTGTAGTTGTCCCCGCCGACGAAGTCGGGCGTGGCGATGAGGCTGTAGTCGGTGAGCGAGTAGTAGATGCCCCGCACGGTCGGATACGCGTAGAAGAGCGCGAAGCCCAGCAGCGCGGGGGCCAAAAAGAGCCACGCCGCCTTCCGGTCGTCGCGGGGCCGGCGCCGTCCGCGTGGCGTCGAGGCCCCGCCCGGTGACGTGCCGGTCCTCTCGTGCGGTGGCGCCACCGCTGTGCGTGCGCCCATGGTTCCCCTCCGAAGGGATTTGCGCCGCACCTCTTGCCAGTGGGGCACCGTGGACAACATATTGATGAGCAACAGTGAAACTTTGTCAATGCTGTCGCATAACGAAGCCGGGTCGCGGCTCCGTTGTGGGCCAGCGCCGGCGAAGTGTCGGACGCCTCGCCGAGTCCGGATCCACACCGTTCCCACGGTGGCCGGCCGGGTCGGGCCGACAGGTCCGGCACCGTCGGACGACCGTTCCCATCCGCTCTCGGAGGCTGACAGCATGCGCACGTTCGCACAGCGATGCGGCAGACAACTGCTGACCGCGCTCGGCTCCACCGCCCTCGTCCTTGCCCTCGGCGCGGCCGCACCGCCGCTCACCGCGGGGTCGTCACCGGCAGTCGACACCGTGAACGCCGCGCCCCGGGGCGTGCCGGAGGGTCCGGAGCCGGATCCCTCGCTCCCGGTTCACACCCTCGCTCGCGCCGATGCCCCGCTGGACAACCCGCTCAAGGGGTTCGCTCGCTTCTACCGCCCCGGAGCCGACCAGAACACCGGCTATCCGCACTCGCTCACGTGGAGCTACTTCGGACTGTCCGAGGTGATGAAGGACCCCTCGGACTGCGCGAGGTACGACTGGAGCGTCCTGGACCGCGCACTGGACGAGAGCGCGTCCTACGGCAACCAGACCGCTCTGCGCTTCTACATCGAGTACCCGGACGATCCCGGCAACGGCCACCCCTCCAACGCCATCCCCCCGTGCTTCGACGGACACGTCGCCTACCGCCCCAACCTCCGCTGGGGCACCACCAGTCCGGACTACGACAACGCGTATCTGCTGGACGCACTGAAGGGCTTCATCGCCGCCTTCGGCGCCCGCTACGACGGCGACCCGCGCATCGGCTTCATCCACATGGGCCTGATCGGGCTCTGGGGCGAGTGGCACACCTGGCCCTACGACACGGACACGTCCGGCGACTCGTACCCGAACTACATGCCGACCGACGCCCACGCCGCCGAGATCGTGCGGGCCTACGACAGCGCCTTCAGGCGGACCAAGCTGGAGATCCGGTACGCCGACTCCGCCGGGGGAGCCGCCGACGACCTGCCGTCCGTCGGCTACCACGACGACTCCTTCTGCTTCCGCGAGGGCAGCCCGCTCGCCGGTGTCACTCTGCCGCGATCCATGGGCGGAGCGTCCTACTCCCAGCTCCAGCGAGCCCTCGAACACGGCGTGGAGAACCGCTGGACCACCGCGTCCATGGGCGGCGAGGTCCGTCCCGAGATCCAGTCCAGGGCCTTCACCAACTGGCCCGGCGGTTCAGGCGACGTGGACGACATGAAGGCGTGCATCGAGCTGGAACACACCACCTGGAAGATGAACGAGGGCAGTGCCGCCTACTCCTCGTCCGACGCCGGCGTGGGAGCCGCGGTCCGGCTCATGGGCTACGACCTCGCCGTCGACAGCGCCCACTTCCACGACACCGCCGCCCACAGCACCACCGTCGGGGTGCGGATCAGCAACGACGGGGTCGCGCCGTTCTACTACCCCTGGACCGTCAGCCTAGGGCTGAAGGACTCCGCCGGGAACGTCGTCAGGACCTGGGACACGCCCTGGGACCTGCGCGAGGTCATGCCGAAGAAGATCCGGGCGTTCCCCGACTGGAACGTGGGTTCCGACCCCACCTACCTCGACTACGGATCGTCCCGCTACTTCGACACGACCGTCGATCTGACCGGGGTCACCGCCGGCGGCTACCAGCTCGTCATGAAGGCCAAGAACCCGCTGGAGGACGTCAGTTCGGCGGCGAAGAAGCTGCGGTTCGCCAACGCCGGCCAGCAGGCGGACGGCTGGCTCGACCTCGGTGACCTCACCGTCGGTCCCGGTGGCACCGACCCCGCCGTCCACGAGGCGGAGGCCGACGGCAACACCCGGACCGGTACGGCCGTGATCGCCGGCTGCGCGCACTGCTCCGGCGGCGCCAAGGTCGGCTACCTCGGCAACGGCGCGACCCTCACCTTCCCCGGCGTGGACGGCGGTGACGGCGGAACGAAGTCGGTGACCGTGCGGTACACGAGCGCGGTCGCCCGCTCGGCCACCGTCCGGGTCGGTGGCGGCATGTCGCGGACCGTCGCTTTCCCCGCCACCGCCGACTGGGAGACCCCGGGCTCGGTCACGGTGAGCCTCGACCTGCGGCCCGGCACCGGGAACGCCGTCACCATCGGCAACGACTCCGACTGGAGCCCCGACATCGACTGCATCACAGTGAGCTGAACTCCCGTACCGGCTCCGGCCGCCGATGTCGCTGACAACTGGGGGGTGTGCACGTGCGTCACCGAGGGAGACAGGAAAGACGGGACGGAACCGACGGCCTCCGTGCGGGCCCTGCACCGACCCGACGGTCCGCACGGCCGTGCAGTACACCGTCGCCATGTCGGCCCAGGTGACGGCGAACGGCGAGCCCGCGCTGAACGACGCCGCCGACCGCTGCCTGCCGACGGCCCCCACCGGCGGCTCCGGCTCCCCGGTCCACGACGTACCGCCCACCGGCAGCCCGGCCCACGCCGAGGAGTTGCCGGCCAAGGCCGGGAAGACGTCCGGTCGGTGCCACCCTGACCGTCTCCACCGGCGACAGGATGTTCTGCGAGGCTCTTCCACGACGCGCTGCGTCGCTCCGACCAGCCCGTGTCCCTCGGCGTCACACTGCCGGCGGCCCCCCTCGCCGCCGGCGCGAACCTCGTCGCCGAGCGGCGCCTGCGTGGCTGACGCGAGGGGATGCGGGCGGTCAGCGCGCGGCGGACACCCACGCCTCGACGTCGTCCGCAGCGCGCGGCAGCGCCGACGACAGGCAGACGGCGCCGTCGGCGGTGACGAGGAAGTCGTCCTCGATCCGCACGCCGATGCCGCGCAGGTGCGCGGGGACCGTCAGGTCGTCGGGCTGGAAGTACAGGCCGGGCTCGACGGTCAGGACGTGCCCCGGCTCCAGGACCCCGTCCAGATAGGCGCTGCTGCGGGCGTCGGCGCAGTCGTGGCAGTCCAGGCCGAGCATGTGCCCGGTGCCGCACACGGTGTAACGGCCGTACAGGGACCGCTCGTGCGGGCCGGTGCCGCCCGGGCGCAGGCCCCAGGTGTCCAGGCCCTCGGCGATGACGCGCGTCGCGGCATCGTGGAAGTCCCCGAACCGCGCGCCGGGCCGCAGTGCGGCGATGCCCGCGGTCTGGGCCGCGTACACCAGGTCGTACACCTGGCGCTGCACGTCGGTGAAGCGCCCGCCGACCGGCAGGGTGCGGGTCACGTCGCCCGTGTAGCAGGTGTCGGCCTCCACGCCGGCGTCCAGTAGCAGGAGTTCGCCGTCGCGGACCGGGCCGTCGTTGCGCATCCAGTGAAGGACGCACGCGTGCGCACCGGCCGCCGCGATCGTCTCGAAGCCGAGGCCGTTACCCTCCAGCCGGGCCCGCCGATCGAACGTTCCCTCGATCCAGCGCTCGCCGCGCGCCAGCCGCGTCGCCGTGGGCAGTTCGCCCGCCACGTCGTGGAAGGCGGCCACCGTGTGCCCCACGGCAGCGCGCATCTGTTCGATCTCCCAGTCGTCCTTGACCAGCCGCAACTCGGCCAGGCATGCCAGGAGTTCGGACTCGGCCTCGGCGGCGGGCGGCGCGGCCGCGTCGACCACCGGGTCCTGGCCGCGCACCACCCGGGTCGGGACGCGTGGAGCGAGGGCGCGTGCGAGATCGTCGCGGGGGAGGGCCGTGAGATCCAGGGCGTCGGCGGTCTCCGCCAGAGTGCGGCGCCGGCCGACCCAGAACTCGCCGTGGCGGCGGTCGCGGTAGAACTCGGTGCCGTTCGGCCCGCCGTCGCGCGGGGAGCGCGGCCGGGTGAACACGGTGGCCTCATGGCCGATGCCCGTCGGTTCGAGGACGAGGACGCTGTCCGGGACGACGCTTGCGCCCTCCTCCGCGGTGAGGTGGAGGTATGCGGAGTGCGGCCGGAAGACGTGGTCGAAGTCGTTGCTCCTGACCTTGAGGCCGCCGGCCGGGATCACGATCCGCTCACCGGGGAAGCGCGCGGACAGCAGAGCGCGGCGCTTGGCCGCGTACGCCGCCCCGGGCAGCACCGGCGCCGCCTGAGCCGTCTCGGCCCACCCTTGCGTGAAGCACTCCGCCAGCGTGGGCGGTACCGCGCGGTCGTGGCCGGCGCCCTCGCGCGGCCGCATGTCGTCTCGTCCCACCGTACGCTCCGTCCGTCGGGAGAACCCTTTGCGGACGGTACCATTTCACATGGCACAGGGACAGGGAGAAGTCACCTCGTCTGCGCTCACTGCCGGTCCGCCTCTCCCCGCTCGTACACCGCGATGGCGACGACCAGGTCCTCCCATCCCATCCCGGTGGTCTTGACGACCGTCGGACGGTCGGCGGGCAGGACGGCCTTCGAGGTGGGCAGATCGGCCATGGTCACCAGTGTGCGCGGGTCGAGCCCGCCCTCCCTCACCGCCATGACGACGTCGCCGGCCTCGCGCAGTGCGTTCGCCCGGCTCTCGACGACGACCACGGCGCGTCCCATGAGCGTGCCGTCGAGCTCGCGCACCGACGGCTCGTGGGAGCCGACGGCCAGCACGAGCGCCGTGTCGCGGACGAGCCGCCCGTCGAGGACCGGCTCGCGGGCCGAGGTCGCGGTGACCACGACGTCCGCGGCGCGGACGCGATCGGCGACGGCCGTGTCGTGCGTGGCGAGGTGGCGGTCCGCCCAGCCGGTCGTCGCGCTGCCTCGGCGGGTGACCGCCGTGACGTCGGCGACCTGCGCATGCGCCCGGATCGTCCGGACGTGCCACTCGGCCTGCGGGCCCGCGCCGAAGACCACCAGCCGCAGCCCGTCGGCGGCGCCGGCCGCGAGCGCGTGCAGCCGGTCGAGGCCGGCGGCGACCGAGACGGCGGGAGTGCGCAGCGTCGTCAGCGCGACACCGTCGAGGATCGCGGCCGGCGTCAGGGTCCGGCTGTCGTGCACGAGGTACGTCGCGTTGACGCGGTTCAGTCCGAGGGCGGCGTTGCCCGGGGCGACGGTCGCGACCTTCACCCCGAACCAGCCGCCGGCCTCGGACGGCATCAGCAGCCCCTGCCCGCCGGCCAGTTCGGTGACGACCCGCGGCATGTCGTCATCCGGGTCCAGGCCCGCGGCCAGCGCGTCGCGGACGGCCCGGACGGCGGCGACCGGCCCCAGGGCGAAGACCTGCTCGGCGTCGATGAGTTCGGTCATCGCAGTACGAACCCGGGCAGCAGCGTGTCGCGCGGATCGACGGTGAACCGGCACGTGCCGACCGCGTGTGCGGTGCCCGTCACCGCCGTGACGACCGCCGGGATCCCGTGGACCGCGGTCCGCTCGGTGATCCGGGCGTGGAAGACCGAGCCCACCACGGACTCGTGCCGCAACTCGTCGCCCGGGCACAGCTGCCCCGCGTCGTCGAGGACCGCGATCCTGGCCGATGTGCCCGAACCGCACGGGGACCGGTCGACCTGGCCGTCCGCGAACACCGTGATGTTGCGCTGCCGCACCAGCCGACTGCCGTCGGCCCGCAGTTCGGCGGGCCCGGTCTCCTCGGTGAGGATCGTCCCGTAGACGCCGGACAACCTCGGGTCGAGGGGGTGCTCGGCAGCGTGGGCGATGTTGAGCGCGTCGCGGATCTCCCGCCCGACGGCGGTGAGTTCGGTGACGTCCTGTGGCCGGACGTGCAGTCCGACGGACGCTGCCGGCAGCACCGCGTACATCGCGCCGCCGAACGCGATGTCGACGGTGACCTTCCCGCGGGAGGTCGGCACGCCGATGCCGCGCCCGTGGACGTAGGCGGGCACGTTGGTGAAGGTCACGTCCTGGACCTGGCCGTTGCCGGTCCGCACGCTCGCCGTGACGCGCCCGGAGGGGACGTCGATCACGACGTCGGTCAGCCCGTCGGCGGGCGCCGGGACCCGGCCCGAGGCGACCGCCCAGGCACCCAGGGCAATGGTGCCGTGCCCGCACGCCGTGGAGAACCCGCCGTTGTGCCAGAAGAGGACGCCGAGGTGCGCGCCGGCGTCGTCGGGCGGCACCAGGAAGCCGCCGTACATGTCCGCGTGGCCGCGCGGCTCGCCGCACAGCAGCGCCCGCACCCACTGCACGTCCTCGCTCCGGGTCGCGACGACCCGGCGCTCGGCGACGGTCAGCCCCTCCACCGTCACCGCGTCCGGGCTGTCCTCGACGATCCGGAACGGCTCGCCGCCGGTGTGCCAGTCGACCGTCTCGATCGGCTGCGTCCTCGTCATCCGCTTCTCACTCCTGTCAGGCGTCGGCGACCTGTGCACAGGTGCTCGCGCTCGCCGGTGTCCGCGCCGGTGTTATGGGTCGACCGGAGACAGTGCTGGGTCCCGGAGCATTGCCCACGACTTCACCCCAATGCAATGTTACATACCGCTGCCCGCATCCCTGGGCTGCTTCCCCTTCGCTCCCCCCCCACTGGAGATGCGATGCACTGTCGATCACTCCTGCCCAGAACCCTGGCCGCCGGACTGGCGGCCGGAGGGCTCGTCATCGGCCTCATGACCACCCAGGCCACCGCGGCGCCCGGCGTCACGAGGCCGGTCCCGTCACCGGCCGCCTCGGCCCCCTCCGCGGCCGTGCGGGCGGCCGAGCAGCGAGGAAAGGCCACGCCTACCGGACCCGAGACCGTTCAGTCCCAGGCCCCCGCCACGCAGTCGAAGCCGCTGCCGGCGAAGCTGCGCGGGGAGCCGGCCGCCCTTGGTTCGGCGAAGCCGTCCAAGCCACACCCGTCAGGACCCCCGCCGCTCGATGCTGCCGGTGCCGCCCGGCCCGTTGCCGTCACGTCGTGCACCACGGCGGACTTCGCGGGCCGGTCCGGCAGCGACCTGGTGTCGTACATCAAGACGGTGGACCGCGGTTCCTGCATCAACCCCCTGTTCAGCCTGACCGGTTCGGACGCGCACGCGGTGTTCAACCAGTCGCAGATGCTCGCGGTGGCGAACGGCGTCGCGAGCGCGGCCGGCTCCTACACCGGTGACGACTCCGGCGGCTTGCAGGAGCTGATGTACTTCATGCGCGCCGGCTACTACGTGCAGTACGGCGACCCCCAGGATGTCGGCACGTACGACTCCTCGCTCCGCAGGGCCGTCGAGAACGGGTTCGACGCGCTGTTCGCCGGCGGCCACGCGAACGACGTCAGCGCGGGCAACGGCGGCGTGCTGGAGCAGGCGTTCGTCCTCACCGACAGCGCGCAGGTCCAGGCCGACTACCTGAAGGTCTACTCCCGGTACCTCGACGCCTACGACAGCAGGCCCTGGGATGCCGTTCCGGAGATGGACCGGGCGCTGAACGCGATCTACACCCCGCTGTGGCGTGGCCCGTGGCTCTCGGACTTCGTCACCGCGATCAGTGCCGACCCCGGCATCGCCGACACCCTCTACCACTTCACCCTCGACCACCGCGACCTGCTCGGCAAAGCCAACGACGTCCTCGACTCCAACGCAGGGAACGACCTGGCCAACCTCATCCAGATCCCGGCCCTGCAGAGCAAGGTCCGCCCGCTCATCAAGGGTCTGCTGGACGGCTCGTCCATCACCGGTGCCACCGACAACCTGTGGGTGCACGTCGCCTACCGGGCCGCCACCGGGGACCCGGGCCAGTGCTCCTACTACGGGGTCTGCGACCTGACGAAGCAGCTCACCGCGGCCGCGCTGCCGATCAACTACCGCTGCAGCAACTTCACCATCATGGCGCAGGCGCTCACAGCGACGGAGCAGAGCGACGTCTGCACGAGCCTGACGAACGAGGTCACGTTCTACCGGAACCAAGTCAGGACCAGCACGCCGATCCCCGGTGAGTACTTCGACCTGAAGATGGTCATCTTCGGGAGCAGGAGCGACTACACGACCTACTCGTGGGCGATCTTCGGCAATGACACCGACAACGGCGGTGAGACGCTGACCGGCACGCCGGCCGACCCCGACAACGTCGCCTACTCCATCCTGTACCAGTGGCCGACCGACAACGGTTTCCCGGCCGACGCGTGGAACCTCAACCACGAGTTCGCGCACGTCCAGCAGTCCGTCTACGACATGAAGGGCGACTTCGGCACCCAGATCAGCGTGCCGGACGTCTGGTGGATAGAAGGCCAGGCGGAGTACGTCTCCTACACCTACCGCAACCTCACCGACGACGGCGCGATCACCGAGGCGGCCAAGCACACCTACAAGCTCAGCCAGTTGTTCCAGAACACCTACGCCATCGACGACGAGACCCGCACCTACCCGTGGGGCTACCTGGCCGTCCGGTACATGACCGAGAAGCACCCGGACCAGATCCAGGCCATGCTGTCCAAGATGCGGACCGGGGACTACCACGGCGCCTACGACGTCTACAACAGCATCGGCACCGGCTACGACGCCGACTTCGACGCATGGCTCGACACCCTGACCGGTGGCGGCCACAACGGCGGCGGCTCGGCCACGGCGTGCACCGACTCCAACGTCCAGGCCATGGCCCGGAACTGCTACCGCGCCGACCAGTCCAGGGTCGCCGGCGACACCGACTACCTGTGGATCTACCTGCCGGCCGGCACCACCACCCTGAAGGTCACCACGAGCGGCGGCAGCGGCAACGCCGACCTGTACTACGACCCGACGACATGGGCCGGCCCGTCCAGGTTCACCGAGAGGTCCACCGACTCGGACAACAACGAGAGCATCACCGTCACCAACGCCGAGGCGGGTTACCGCTACATCAGCCTGTACGCGGTGACCGACTTCAGCGGGGTCACGGTCACCACGTCGTACTGACCTTCTGGCGGCGGCGGACCGACTGAACCGAGGCCGCGGCGCGTGTCGACTCCGGTCGACCGGGCCGGGGCCTCGGCATGCGCCGGCCTCGTACGGCCCGCACACCTACCGGCGCGGAGTCCGGTAGTGACGGGCGGCCCACGCCTGGAAGTGCGGTGCCCGGGCGATGAGTTCCTCGTACGTTGCCAGGGCCGCGCCGAAGAGCGTCTCCGCGACCTCGTCGGACACCCGCTCACGGTGCCACACCAGCACGTAGCGGCACCACAGCGGTGTGCCGGCCAACGGTTTCACGACCACGCCCGGGCTCGGCTTGCACGTCGCCTGGACCACGGAGATCCCCAGCCCGTCGGCGATCATCCGCTGCAACTGGTCCCGGTCGCCGAGGAACTCGTGCACCGTGACGGGGGCGAAGCCGGCTGCCCGGAAGGCGTCGTAGCAGACCCCGGGCCAGCCCGCGCCGTCGTCGGGAGTCAGGAACCAGGCATCACCTGCCAGGTCGAGCAGAGGCACGTCCAACTGCCCGCTCGCCGGGTGGTGGGCGGGCAGGGCCACGAAGCTGGGCTCGGTGACGATGCCGCGGCGCACCACCGCCGCCGAATGGCTCAGTTCCTGTCCCGGGTAGTCGACGGCGACGGCGGCGTCCAGTCTGTCCTCCTCCAGGAGCCCGACGATCTCGGCCGAGGAATACACGCTGCTGACCTGCGCGGTGAGAGCCGGAAGGACGGCGCGCGCCCGTTGCAGGAGCCCCGGAAGGATGGGCGTGTTCGTCGCGGCCACCCGCAGCACCACCCGGTCGGTCCCGCGCGCGCCCGCCGTCGACCGTCTCCCGATCGCGTCTGCCAGCGCAACCACTTCGCGTGCCTGCACCACCACCTCGACCCCGAAACGGGTAGGCGTCACTCCGGAACTGCCCCTGAGGAACAGCACCTCGCCCATCAGCCGCTCGATGCGCTTCAGCTGGCTGCTGACCGCCGGCTGCGAGCACCCCAGGACCGTGGCCGCCCTGCCGAGGCTCATCGTGTCGGCGATCGTGCACAGCATCCGCAGGTGTCGGAGCTCGAGTTCCATCAGCACCCGTCCCAGATCTCTCAGGAGCGCGCCAATTTTACGGCCGGCCCCGGCTATTGGGGCCGCCGGTGCAGGGGTCCGACCGCACTGTCCGTACTGTGCTCGTCCAGCAGCGCCCGGGCCTGCCCGTACGACAGCCGGGCCAACCCGGTGTCCGGGTATACGTTGCGCGGCACGAGAGGGAGGATGACGGGCCTGTACGCGTGCTGGGCCAACGCCTGCACCGCGGGAGGGCCAGGCCCCGCCGGCACCCCTCCGGGCGGCTGCGGGACCGCCTTGGCGGGCGCGGGCCAGGCAGCGGTGCGAGCGGTGGAAGCCGCAAGCCGGCGCCCGTCCAGGGCATGCGGCTGGTTGTCGCAGGGCACTGGAGACGCCGCAGCCGGCCCGCGGTCGCCGCTACGCTGCCGGGACCACGGAGCCGAAGGAGGCAGCGGCGATCTGCTGGACGTAGCGGATCTCGGTGCCGTTGAGGTTGGTGGGGTCGAGGGAGTAGACGATCTTGCGGGAGAGGTCACGGGTGGAGAACACACCGCTGGTGCAGCCAGGACGGGAGCCGGTCTTGCCCCAGACCACGACCCCGTTGGACGCCTTGACCCGCATCAGTCCCATGGTCATACAGGCCCGGCCGGCGTCTGCCTCGGTACGGCACTGGCTGCTGTGGAAACTGGCGACGGCGGGGACCGTGAAGAGTTCGGCCTGCTGGGCCGGTGGAAGGAGGCGGCCACGGAAGAGTGCGGTCATGAAGCGGTCGAGGTCGGCGGGGGTCGAGATCATGCCGCCCTCCGCCCACGGCCAGGGACTCTGTTCAGTGACGTCCACCGGATGCGTGGTGCCGTCCGGGGACTTGACCATCAGGTATCCGTGGGAGTGCGGGCTCGGCAGCCGCACATCGTCGGCGTCGGGGACATAGGTGTCGTGCAGGGAGAGCGGCCGGGTGATCCGGGACCGCACCTCGTCGGCGAATCCGTGCCCGGTGATCTTCTCGACCAGCAGGCCGGCGACGTAGTAGTTCATCCCGTTGTACTGCTGCGCGGTTCCCGGCGCGAACTGCATGGGCTGGCCCGCCATCAGGTCGACCACCTGCTGCGGTGTGAAGCTCTTCAGACGGTTGGTGGCGAACCATTCAGGACTGCCGTCGCCGAAGTCGGGGCTCGCAGCGCCGCGCGGAAGGCCGCTGGTGTGGTTGAGCAGTTGGCCGACAGTGACGGCCGGCAGGCCGCCAGGCAGGACGCCCGGAAGGTACCGCTGGACAGGCTCGTCCAGTTCGATCCGGTGCTCGGCGGCGAGCTGGAGAACGATCGTGGCGGTGAAGACCTTCGAGATACTGCCGATCCGGATGTGCGCGTCGGACGGCACGCCCTGACCGGAGCGCAGGTTGCCCACGCCCGAGGTGCCCGACCAGTGGCCCGCACGACCACTGATCCGGAGCAGCGCGCCGGTGACATCCGCATTCGGCAGGCCGCCGATGGCTGCTTCGAGCGCGGCCGGATCCAGCCCGGGCAACGGCACGGTGGCGGCAGCACGGGTGGGGCCTGACACGGTGGCGGAGGCGGGAACGGCCGCCCCTGTGGCCAGGGCCGTCAGCAGGGCCCCGCAGGCGGTCAGGATGGTCCAACGGGTGCGATGCGCTGAGCTGTTCACGATGGCGCTCTCCATAGCCTTGGTGGCCGGACCGGTGATCGACCGGCCCGACCACGATTCTCTTCCGCACTGGCAGCCCGGCTCATCAGGGAACGCCCCTGAGCAGACCCTGACCGAACCCCGGCACCTGATTGCGGGTCAGGTCACGACGGCCTGATGCGTCCACGGCTGGGGGTGCACAGACCGGTGCCCCCTTCGAATCCACGGTCATCTGCGCGCAACCGGTATCCGCGCCCACGGCGGGGATCGCGGCATCCGTCCGCACGCCGGCCATGTTCTCCGCGGCTTCCGCACCGCGGAGGCGTGCGTGCACGTGGCGCCACTCAACTGCGCACCTCAGCGGGCGGCCGCGTCGCCGCAGGGCGTCCTCCCCGACGTCCCAGCACGCGCTCGACGACTACGGCGGAGAGGCAGAGAAGGGCCGCGAGCACGGAGAAGACGGGGAAGATCGCGGTGCCGCCCCAGACGGTCGCGCCGATGCCCACCAGGAGTGTGGGCGTGATGAGCGCCCCGTACGCGAGCAGATAGAACATGGACATGACGGACCCGCGCCGCTCGGCGGGGATGTGCACGGTCAGGTGGCGCAGGGAGCCGCCGAAGGCGAGTCCGTAGGCGCCGCCCTGGAGTGCGACGGTGACGATGACGACGACGGCGTTGCCGGTCGCGAAGCCGCCCACTCCGGCCAGCATGAGCACGGCGAGCGCCGTGTCGCCGACGAGTGCGACCGTGCGGGCCGGGTAGCGGGCGCTGAGGACCTGTGTGGAGGCCGCGGGGAGGGTCACGGCCGCGATGACGACTCCGCCGAAGAACGGTCCGTCGATGTGCGCGGCGTGGGCGGCGATCGAGGGTTCCAGTGAGAAGCAGACCCCGAGCACGGCCCAGGCGGCGCCCGCGCCGATCACAGCGAAGACGAAGCGTCCGCGGATCTCCTCGGGCACGTGCGGACGGGGGATGCCCAGGGGCACGGCACCGGCCGAGGGGTGCGGCTCACGCATCACCAGGAGGAGGACGAGCAGGACCAGGGCGATGAGCGCGTCGGCGAGGTAGGGCAGGAGCAGGGGGTGGAAGCCGGTCTGGGCAAGGGCTGCGGTGCCGAGCGCCGCAACGGCGATGCCCACGTTGAACGCGATGGCGGTGAGTGTCCCGCTCCGGGCTGCCCGGTCGGGGCTCACGTCCAGCAGGGCGGCCCCGCCGACGACGACGATCGCGCCGATCCCCAGGCCGTTGAGCATCCGTGCCACGACGAGATATCCGGGTCCTGCGGCGAAGACGAAGACGGCGAGCCCGGCGAGCAGCAGGAGGACGGCGACGAGGAGCACGGGGCGCCGGCCGTACCGGTCGGACAGGGCCCCGGAGACGAGGATCGCGACGACCGCCACGGCCCCGTACGCGGCGAAGATGACGGTGGTGAGAACGGGTGGATAGTCCCACTTCTCGGCGTACAGGGAGTAGAGCGGTGAGGGGATGGCGGAGGTCGCCTGCCCGAGCATGAGGAGGACGAGGAGGGCCGCGTATCTCCATGACTGGGGACGACGGCCGGGGGAGAGCGCCTTCACGAGGACTCCTGGGAAGTATGATGTGAGTCGTACTTCGAGGACACTAGGGAGAAGTACGATGCTCGTCAAACTTGGAGCCGTCCGATGCCGCCCTGGGAGACCCCGTCCGACCAGTTGCCGCCCGTCGCAGGCGTACAGAAACTGCTGCGCGCACTCGCTGACCCCGTACGCCTGGAAATGCTCCGCCGCCTGGCGACACACCCCGCCGGCGAAGCCGCCTGCTCGGATCTCTACGAGGGACTGAGCAAATCCACCGCGACCCACCACTTCAAGATCCTCGTCGAGGCCGGCGTCCTTCACCCGGTGATGGTCGGGCCCTCCCGCGGGCACCGCCTCCGCCGCGCCGCCTTGCAGGACGCCGCACCGGGCCTGCTGGACGCGCTGATGGCCGCTATGGCGCGAGAAGACTGACGGCCTCGGGACCGGCGCGGCAGTACGACGGCCGCCGGTTGTCGCGGAACATGCGAGGTGGCAAGGCTGCCGGGGACTGTTCTGCCGCCGCGGCCGACCCCTGCGGTGACGCCGTCCCGCCCCCCGGCCCGGGGGAGAGGTGGCGTCGCCGGACAGCGGACCGGGTCAAGCCCCGCGCCGGAACAGGCACCCCACGAGAACAGCCTCGCCGCCTTGCTGTCCGTGAGCCGGACACCCGCGCGGGCGGCACCCACGCGCCTGCAAGAGGACGATCGGGCCACGATCTACGCCCAGCGGGGTGCCCTGGCGCGCGACCTTGCCCTGGAGGAGGTCCGCGAGTCGGCCGAGGTGCCGCATTCGAGGCCTCCTGGTGCCCGGGGAGCGTGACGCCGGCCATGCGAGGGGTGTCACATCTTAAGGAGGGCCGTAAGTGCGGAAGCCCCTGAACAGGGGCTATGTAACTATTAGGTCCGAATTAGGGCATTTCTCCGTAGGTGGGTAGTAGGTCACACCATTGCGCCCCGTGCCGGCCGCCGCTAATCATGGCTGTCGTCGCTGCGGTCCGGACGACCGGACGCAAGCGACTCCCTGTGGGCCTGCTGCTCGTGATCGCGGCTGCCCCGACGCCGCCGCGGCACGACTGCGGCCGGCACTGACGATGTCCCCTCCGGAAGGTTTGCTTTCGCATGGCCATGACCACCCGCACCCGCATCGCCCGCCTGCGCACCATCGGTCTCACGGGCCTCGCCACGACCGGCGCCGCGGCCGTCGCCCTCACCCTGATACCGACCAGCGCACAGGCCGCCGACATGACGACGCAGGTGTCCGCTGCCACCGCGGCCAAGGCCTCCACCCACCCCAGCCAGCGCGCCGTCCAGCACAAGAGCGGCAGCGCCAACAACCTCGACGGCTGGATCAACGAGTCCTTGCAGGTCATGAAAGCCAAGGGGATCCCGGGCAGCTACGCGGGCCTCAAGCGCAACATCATGCGCGAGTCCGGCGGCAACCCCAACGCACAGAACAACTGGGACGTGAACGCCAAGAACGGTGTCCCGTCCAAGGGCCTGCTTCAGGTCATCGACCCCACCTTCAACGCCTACCACGTCGCCGGTACCGCGCACAGCATCACCGACCCGGTGGCCAACATCACCGCGGCCGCCAACTACGCCGCCCACCGCTACGGTTCCATCGACAACGTCAACTCCGCCTACTGACAGTGAAGATATGACTGGTGGTTCCGCTGATGAGCCTGACTCGCCTACTGACTGACGTCATCGACTGTCCTGTTTGGGATTTGTCGG
>NZ_JBHJUW010000136.1:0-23582 GCF_042268205.1 Streptomyces sp. NPDC056160 | reverse complement strand
TCAGCCCCAACGAATACGAACGCCGACACCACGCCGCTAAACTCACGCTCGCCGCGTGATCAAAGACGCGTGTCCACCATCACGGGGGAAGGCCCTCGCGTCCAACGAGCGGATCGCAGGCTTGCAGGCTATGACCCGCCGGCAGCTCCCCGCCGCTGAGGCCGAGAGTGACGAACCCGAGGCATGACAAGACCCACTCTCAGCTTTACCCAACTTGGCAGTCAATCTCATGCCTTACTGACTTCGGCTCGTCAGGGTGAACTATGGCGAAGTCCCTGATGGTTTCGGAGCGGCTCCTGTATCCCGTGGTGGGTGAGATACGCGGATGGGGGCGGGCTGACTCCTGCGGGACAGCAACGCCGGGAGACGGTGCGGATGCAGGCGGCCGAGCTGTTCGAGCAGAAGATCAAGTCGCTCGAGGTGGCACGGCGCCTGAGGGTGAGCCGGAAGTCGGCCTACCAGTGGCATCAGTTGTGGCGGGACGGCGGTCGTGAGGCACCGGGCTCCCGCGGCCCGAGTGGATCCCGGTGCCGTCTGTCCCCGCGCTGCCTGGAAAAACTGGCCGCGTATCTGGAGCAGGGTCCGGCCGCGCACGGCTGGGTGGAGGACCAGGTGTGGACCGCGGCGAGGGTGGCCACGCTGATCGGCAGGAAGTTCCACGTCTCCTACAGCGTCTCCGGCGCGACGAGGCTGATGCACCGGCTCGGCTTCAGCCCGCGGGTCCCCGCGCGGCGGGTCGCCGAACGCGACGAGCAGGCCGTCACCGCGTGGAAGGAGGCGACGTGGGCTGAGGTAAAAGAGCCCGGGCGGTCTGCGGGGGCTACGTCTGCTTCGAGGACGAAGCCGGATTCACCCGCCGGCCGCCCGGGGGACGCACCTGGGGCCGACGCGGCCAAACGCCGGTCGTGACGGTGAGTGGCCGCCGCTCGGGGCGCCTGTCGGTGGCCGAGCTGATCGCGATGCGTCCCGGTTCCCGGACCCGGCTGTGCCACCGCCTGCGCACCCGCCGAGCGGGCAGAGGCAAGCGCCGCAGTATGGGCGAGCGCGACTTCATCGCGCTGATCGACGGCGTCCACCAGCTCGTCAAAGCGCCACTCGTGCTGGTGTGGGACCGGTTGAACACCCACGTCTCCCGCGTCATGCGTGGGCTGATCGCCGAGCGCGAGTGGCTGACGGTGTTCCTGCTGCCCGCGTACTCGCCCGACCTCAACCCGGTCGAGTGGGTATGGGCGCACGTCAAGCGCAGCCTGGCCAACCTCGCCGTGGTCGCCCTCGACCGGCTCGAGACCCTCGTACGCAACCGACTCAAGCGCCTTCAGTACCGGTCCGGCACCCTCGACGGCTTCATAGCCGGTACCGGCCTGACCCTCGACGAACCACCGTCACCCTGACAAGTCGAAGTCAGTAATACTCCAGTGCGACTTCGTGATCTACGCTGAGGATGGCGTGAGGAGTCGCCGTCGGTAGTGGCAACGACGGGCGATGGCCTGGTGGCGTCTGCGCCAGTGTGACCAGTGCAGCAGCCTGCTCGGGGATGTCTTCGGTGGGGTCAGCAGGGCCCCGAACAGGTAGCGGATCTCCGGGACGGTCAGGTCTATCGGGTCGGTGCCGCGTGCCGGGCGGTTCGGTTGGGCGGGTCTCGTCTGTGCGGCGTCGGCGGCGAGAGCGGAGAGGAAGGCCAGCGCAAGCATGGCCAGGGTGATGTGCCGGTGCCAGGCGGTCCAGTGGCGGACCTGGTACTGGTCCAGTCCGACCTGGCCCTTCGTGGCCTGGAAGCACTCTTCGACGCACCACCTGGTCCCGGCCACCCGCACCAGTTCGGACAACGGCACCCGCTGCGGCGACCAGCACTGGCTTTGCGCAGCTGCCGGTACAGCGGGGCGATGCCTTCCGGGACGGGGGTACGGACCGGGCCGGGGTCGTGCGGTCCGGGCCGCCACACGCCAGTGGTGTTCCTCGGCAAGGACACGTCGGCGGGTGAAGTGGATGGGGCGTATGCCGCGGCGGTGCCATCCGGCGGGGGCGCCGGCGAAGGTGGTGCGGCCTTCCAGACGGAGCTGATCGCGGTGAAAGGTTCCGAAGAACAGGCATTCGGTCAAATCGGTATCGGTCAGGACCAGGTGCGCGGCGTCCACTCCCTGCACCGAGGCGACCCGGATGTTGGCAGATCCAGACAGCGCCTGCTCGCCCAGAGCGCCCCCGTCGGACTTGGTGAAGGGGGCTGCGGCGGCGGTGACGGCCACGGGAGCGGACAGCACCGCGTGGCTGAGGTTCACAGTCGCGTACCGCAGGCGAATGGTCACCGTTGACTCCCCCCGTGTCCGCTCGGCCACCACCCCCCGCGCAGCTATCTCCAGCGTCACCGGCACCCCGAACACTGCCCCGGACAGCACCACCGTTCCCCCACACACCATCGGCCCGAACACCGACACGCCCTCAAACCGAGCCTCGTCGAATCAGGCGTCGCCGGAGAACTGCGGCCCGCCGAAGTTGGCGCCGGAGAACTGCGCCCCGAGAAACACGGCGCGGCCGAGGTGGGGGTTGCCGGTGGTGGGGTTGCGGAGCGCGTCGAGGAGATCTCTGAGCAGTTGGTGGGTGAAAGGGGTGTCGCGATGGTCGATGTCGATGCCGGGCGTGAGACCGGACAGGTAAGTGGTCCGTTCGGCGTCGCTGAGGTGGGCGAGGCATGCGGTCTGGCCGGGGACGTGGATACCGGTGCAGCCAACCGGGTCGGTGGCCGGGTCCGCGCCCTGCCCGCAGTACGGCCAGGAAGGCGGCGAGGGTGTGCTCATGGTGGGGCGGCTCCACAGAGGTGTGTCGTGGCTTCGAACGAAAGGACGCTCTGTCGGCAGGGGCTGGTTCAGGCCCGGTCGCACCCCGTAGCCGTGGCCGGGCCATGGCCTGCCTGAGTACGTCAAGGCGTCATGGGCGCCAGTTCCGCGGAAGCCGCCCCGCCGCCTCTGCCCTGGCCCCCCGGTGCACGCCGTCCCTGCCCGATCGGAGCGGTCCAGGAGGCGGCTGCGTACGGTGGTGAACATGACGACGTCCCCTGCCTCTGCTGCGCCCGGCCCCGTGCCGGTGCGGGTCGTGCTGCCCGCGGACCCGGTGCTGGGGCATCCCGAGCAGGAGATCGTTGCGCGGCTGTGGAGGCGGCGGCAGACCGAGAACGGCTGGGTGTTCCTCGTCGGCCTACCGTTCTACGAGGGCAGCGAGGACGGCACCGTGCGGGCTGCGAAGTACCGGGGTATGGGTCCGCGCCCCGCAGCACGTGCGGCTGGTCGACGGCGTCGACTACGACCAGGTCCCCACCGACCGGCTGGAAGCGCCGGCGCCGCCCTCGGCCGTCCGGCGCGACCAGGGAAGCCGTCTTGCCCGCTCCGAAGCCCTGAACCACCCCGCATCGAAGCGGTTCCTCAGGCGCGTGCGAAGCGCAGCGCCTCCACGGCGATCCGGGCGGATGTGCCGATGACCGCGTCGGCTGCAGGCAGGATCGCGGAGGTGCGGGCGGTGCGGGTGGAGACGGCGACGGCGTAGCGGCCCCCGTCGGGGTACTCGATGACGCCGATCTCGCTGCGCAGGGTCGGCAGTGATCCGGTCTTACCTGCGACGCGTACATCGTCGAAGGGAAAACCGGCCGCGAGACGGTGCGGCCACACCTGAAGGCCCATCAGGCGCCGGATAGCGGCGCTGTGTTCGGCCGAGCAGGCGGTGTCGCGCCAGATCGCTGCGAGCAGCCGAGTCAGTTCGCGCGGGGTGCTGTGGTTGGCTTGCTCCGGGTCGAGTGCGCGCAGCCGGGCGATGACGTGCGGGTCGGCGAGGGCCTGCGCGCCGCCGGAACCGGTGTCCTCCTTCATGGCGGCCAGCATCGTCCCGAAGGAGTGCAGGGCCAGGGTCCGGGTGAGGCCGAGGCGGGACGTCGTGCGGTTCACGGCGTCCAGGCCGACGCGGGACAGGAGCAGATCGGCGGCGGCGTTGTCGCTGACGGCCATCATCAGGTAGGCGAGGTCACGCAGGGAGAGCCGGGCCGGGTCCAGCATGGCCGCCAGACCGGTCGGGCCCGGGGTGCGCCCGTCGGGCGGGCAGTCGACGGGCTCGGTCAGGTCCAGCTCGCCAGCCTGCGCCCGCTGGTGCAGGGCGACCAGCAGGGGCAGTTTGTGGATACTGGCGGTGCACATCAACTCGTCGCTGCGTAGGCCGAGTTCGGTGCCGGAATCGAGATCGAGGGCGTGCAGCCATCCGGTGACACCGGCGTCGGCGAAGGCGGTGAGAATGGCGGTGCGGGGGTCGGTCATAGCCAGTACTCCGCTGCGGGGCGCAGGTGCATCGAGCGTGTGGGGGCGTCGGGGCGCGCGTCGGCCGTGGCGCGCAGCGCTTGCTCGGCTGCCTCGGCGAAGGCGCGTACGGCAACGTCGCCGTGCCCGCGTGGCCAGGCGGCGGAGTGCCGCCAGGCCAGCGGTGCCCCGGTGAGCGGGCGCCACGCGAGATCGGGGTCCTCGGAGTCGCCCTGGGTGTCGCGCGGGGCGAAGGCGACGGCCGCGGCGGACAGCACGAGGCCGCGTACGAAGCTGGCACCCCGGCCGTGCCGGACGGCGGGCGGCGTGTAGCCGCCGCGCGCACAGGTGCTCAGCAGGTCGTCGTAGAGGGCGGGCGATCCGGAGCGCGGGAAGAGCACCAGGTCGTGCCCGGTGAGTGCGGTGAGGGGTACGTCGGTGTGCTTGGCAGCGGGCGAGGCGCGTGGCAGCAGGACACCAAGGTCACGGCGGAGCACCGGGCCGAGTTCGAGGCCGTTCACGTCGCAGGGGTGGTGCAGCAGTCCCACGTCGAGTTGGCGTGCCGCGAACCGGTCGAGCTGCTCGGCGGTCGACAGCTCGTTCAGCTCCAGCTCGACCGCCGGGCACTGTTCCTGAAATGCCGTCAGCAGGGCGGCGACCGTGGCACCGGCGATGTCGGGCGACAGCGCTGCACGCAACAGGCCACTCTCCCCGTCTCGGATCCGGCGGGCGGCGGCACGCAGCGTCCCTGCCCGGGCCAGCAGCTCGCGCGCCTCGGGCAGCAGCAGCGTCCCCGCCTTGGTGAGGGCTACCTTACGACTGCTGCGGTCGAACAGCCGCACCTCCAGCTCTCGCTCCAGGCGCTGAACGCGCTGCGACAGGGGCGGCTGGGCCATGCCCAGGCGGGCTGCGGCGCGGCCGAAGTGTGACTCTTCTGCAACAGTCACGAAGCATTCCAGGTGCCGAATCAGGTCCACGATCAGGAATCATATCCAAAGTTGATGGATAGATGATTCATATCGAACTTGGACATGGGGTGACCTCGCTTGCTCTCCTCACCACATGGCACACCTTTCCTCCAGAAGGAGACACTCGCGTTCCCCGCTCAAAGCCTTCGCGGCCGTGGCCGTGGTCTGCGCCGTGGCCGCGGGCGGCGCGTACGCCGCTGGAGTCGGCCCCTTCGACCGGGGCTCCGACGCCCCTGCCCCGGCTGCCGCCGACCAGGCGCGGGCCTTCCTCGCAGACTGGTCCGGCGGCCACTACGACCGGGCGGCGGCCCGCACCACCAACCCGTCCCGAGCCCGCGACGTGCTGCGCAGCTTCACCGCGGGTCTCGACATCGGCAAGCCTCGCCTGACGGCGGCCGCCGCCGAGCGCACCGCCGGCGATCGCGTTCGGGTCGCGTTCACCGCGAAGATGCCCGTCACCGGGCTCGGCACCTGGGTGTACAAGTCCCATGTCCCGCTGCAGGAACAGGCAAATGGCAGCTGGAAGGTCGACTGGTCTCTCGGTCTCGTGCATCCGCACCTGAGTGAGAAGGAGAAATTCCGCCTGGAGCGCCAGGACACCGCTGTGCCGCAGGTCGAAGACCGCAACGGCAAGGCCCTTACGGGCAAGGCATATCCGTCCCTGCAGCCGCTGCTCGCCCAGTTCACGGACGGCGGTGGAAGACCGCGCGGGTCGATCCTGCTCGTCGACCGCGTCACCGGGGAGACCAAGAGAACCGAAACTACGTTCGGAAGGCAGGCAGGCAAGGGCGGCGAGGCAGGTGACGCGCCGGTGAAGACCACGCTAGACGCCGCCTGGCAGTCCGCCGCCGACCGGGCGCTGGAGTCCGGGGCCGACGGCAGGAACGCCTCGCTCGTCGCCCTGCGCGTCGACAACGGCGAGATCCTCGCCATGGCCAACACCCCGGCCACCGGATTCAACCGGGCCGTCTCGGGCACCTACGCGCCCGGCTCCACCTGGAAGATCGTGACCAGCAGCGCGCTGCTGCTGAAGAACGCCGTGACCCCCGACACTGTGGTGGACTGCCCCAAGCACCTCATCGTGGGCAAGGAGTTCCACAACGTCGAGACGTCCGAATTCCGTGGCGCCACCTTCCAGAAGGACTTCACGGAGTCCTGCAACACGGCGTTCATCAGCTTGCGCGGAAAGCTCGGCGGTTCCGAACTGGGGGACGTGGCGCGCACGTACTTCGGCGTCGGACAGGAGTGGCACATCGGAATCCCCTCGTACGACGGGTCGGTGCCAAGGCCAGCGGACGAGACCGAGAAGGCCGCGTCGATGATCGGGCAGGGCCGCATCCAGGCCAACCCGCTGATCATGGCATCGGTCACCGCGACCGCGGCATCCGGCCGCTTCCATCAGCCGACCATCGTGCTCGGCAGCAAGGACGGCACCTCCACCACCCCGCTTCCCGCGGCGGTGGTCGGCCGGCTGCGCACCATGATGCGGGCCACCGTGACCGGCGGGACGGCGCACGTCCTGGCAGATCTGCCCGGGGAGATCGGCGCGAAGACGGGTACCGCGGAGGTCGCCGAGGGCGAGGAGAACAACGGCTGGCTCGTCGCGCAACGCGGCAATGTCGCCGTGGCCTGCGTGGTCGAGCAGGGCGTCACCGGTGGCGGTTCGGCCGGCCCGATCCTGCACAACCTGCTGTCCTCGGTACCCGGTGACCCGTCCTGAACCGGCGCACCACTCACCCGGCCGCTCCGATACTCACCCGCCCGGCCGCCACCACCTCGGCAAAGACGCGACGGCCAGCTGCCGGGATCCTGCCGGACAGTGCAGCGACGGTGGGCCCCTGACCTGCGGTGACGCATCCCCCCAAGACCTTCTTCGCAGCCCTGCACCGGGGTTACGAAGAAGGTCATGGGGGGGGCGGCTGGCCGGACGGCTGCTGCCACCGGCAGATACTGATTGCCGTGCACTTCCCCCTCCTGACCGCCGTCGAGGCGAACCCGTCTACCCAGCAGCCAGGGCCTTGTGGCTTTGTTGATCCTCCTCGCCACTCCTTGCAGGGCCCCTTCCCGGTGGGGTCGAGGGACATGATCGCCATGTAGACGCACTTCAGGGCCGCCTGCTCGTTGGGGAAGTGTCCGCGGGCCTTCACTGCCCGGCGGATGCGGGCGTTCACCGACTCGATCGCGTTCGTCGTGCAGACGATGCGGGGGATCTCGGTGTCGAAGCGCAGGAACGGGGTGAACTCTTCCCAGGCGTTCTCCCACCGTTTCACGATCGCCGGGTACTTCCGGCCCCAGGCGTCGGCGAACTCGGCGAACCGCTCCAGAGCGGCCTCCTCGGTCGGCGCCGTGTAGACCGGCTTGAGAAGGCGGGCGATCTTGTCCCAGTCCTGGCGGGCGGCATAGCGGAAGGAGTTCCGCAGCAGATGCACCACGCAGGTCTGCACGACGGTCCGCGGCCAGACGGTTTCCACCGCCTCGGGAGGCCCTTGAGCCCGTCGCAGACCAGCATGAGGACGTCGTTGACGCCGCGGTTCTTGATCTCGGTGAGGCTGTGCAGCCAGTGCTTGGCGCCCTCACCGCCGTCGCCGGCCCACAAGCCCAGGATCTCCCGCCGGCCGTCGGTGGTGACGGCCAGGGCCACATAGATCGGCCGGTTGGCGACCGCACCGTCGCGGATCTTGACGTGGATGGCGTCGATGAAGACCACCGGATAAACGGCTTGAGTTCTATCGGTGATTGCGAACGCCTGGGAGGCGGAGGGGGACGCCCCGCGGCTGGTGGCGAGCATGGATGAGGACTCGCCTGTCTTCGGTCCCGTGGCGTACAAGCTGAAGCTGTCGGATGCCATCCGTATGGGCTTGGTGGCGCCGTATCAGGTGCTCGTCATGGACATCCGGGACCCGGAGCTGTGGGCGGCGCTCCAGGCCGGGGACGCGGCCTCGGATCCACACCTAATGGGGGGAGGGCGGGGACCAGCGCGGGCGTGAAGGAGGTCACGCGCCGACCACGACGTCATCAGTGGCGTGGCAGGCCATCCGTCCGCTGCGCCGGTCCCGGCACGGTTTCGTTGCAGGGCATGGTGGCGGGAGGGCTACTTCCATAGAGAAGCGCGGTGGAAGTCGCTGAGCCGGTAGGCCATGACCACCTGTCCGCCCCGGCCGTCCTCCGTGACGTAGCGCCCGTTGCGGCGCAGTTGGATGAAGTACTTTCCGCCGTAGACGCTGGTGCCGTAGACGTTGAACCGCTGGTTCGAGTTGCCCTTGCACCGCCAGATGACAGGCCTGTCGTCGGAGGCGTTCGGCGAGTCCATGCACAGGTTCAGGTTGTAGGAAGGGTGGAAGTACCAACCGCCCTCCTTGGCCTTCTCCAGACACCAGCGCTGGTTGGAGCCGCCGTTCCGGTTCCAGGTGATGACCTTCGTGCCCGCTCCGCCGCCGCCGGAGGCGTCCAGGTAGTAACCCGTCTGCGAATTCCTGAACGTCACTTTCTGCGCACACTTGTTGACGCTGGCGGACATGGTCTGCTGGGCTGACGCAGTGGCAGGAAGCAGCCCCACTGCCAGCACCGAACCGGCCAGTACCGCGGCCGTCGCAAGACGCCTCATCCGTTCCCCCAGTTTGTCTACCGGCTGCCCCCACGCCATGTGTCGATGGGGCGTCAGCCTGCTTTCGTCCAGTCCTTCAGGAGCATAGGTGGATCGCCCGGACGTCCCGTACAGCACCGGTTGGAGATACCGGGTAAACTTCTACGGCATGATTTCCACGGCATCAGGTGACTTCGGAGATCTGGTGGCCTGTCTGCCTCCCTGCACCGACCCGAGGCGGCGTGTTCCAGGGAGATGCTCCTCAGGCTGAGACTGTCGACGGCCGCTTGCCACGGCCACCGTCGACCCTGGGCCGCCCGCGCTCCGGGCCGCGCGGCGACTTCCTCGGCCCCGACGCCCTCGGGAACATCGCCAGGGCCCACGCCCGGACCGCCGAGATCGAAGCTCCGGGCGACCGCGCGGTCACCGCGCACCCCCTGCGCCGGGGTCCGGCCCAGGAGACCGGCGAAGCGGGCCGGGACCCGACCACGCAGGGCCGGTGGAAGCCCGGCTCTCCCACGGTCCGCAAACACTGCATCGAGCCCGCCGAAGGCAAGTCCCGGCGCCGGGGGGGGGCTACTTGCTCAGCCGCTGTGGGCCACCACGGCATCGATGAGCGTGGGCCAGAGTTCCCGCGGGCGATCATGACCCATGTCGGGGACCAGCAGGAGTCGCGCGCCGGGCACCAGGTCCGCGGTGCGTCGACCGCCGCTGGGGTCGATCAGCGTGTCTTCCAGGCCGTGGATCACCAGCGTCGGCACCCGCAGTTCGCGAAGTGCGTCCGCGCGTGAGCCGCTGAGGATCATCGCGCCGAGCTGGCGCCCGACCCCCGCGGGGTAGTAGGCCCGGTCGTAGCCGGCGGCGGCCAGCTCGCGCAACGCCGCCGCGTCCCCGTACCGCTTGGAAGCCCATACCAGTTCGTCCTCCGCCGCCGCGATGTGACTCTCACGGTCCGCGGGCCTGGGCCTGAACAACACCGCCTGGGCCTCCGGGCTGGCCTGGCCGTACTCGCTCTCGCCGGTCGAGGACATCATCGACGTCAGGGTCAGAACCCGCTCGGGGCAGGAGAGGGCCATTGTCTGAGCGATCATTCCGCCCATCGAAGCACCGACCACGTGGGCACGTTCGACACCCAGCGCGGTGAGCAGGCCGAAGCCGTCGTCGGCCATGTCAGAGAGCCGGTAGGGAACCATCGCGAGCGCGGCTGGAATGTCTCCCGCGGTCACGGCGGCGATGAACTCGTCCATGTCGACGGGGTGATCCTCGAACTTGGTGGACAGCCCGCAGTCGCGGTTGTCGTACCGGATCACGTAACGACCGCGATCTGCCAGCGCCCGGCAGAAGTCCTCGGGCCAGGCGAGCATCTGCGCCCCGAAGCCCATCACAAGCAGGACAGGGGGGTCCCCGGGGTCACCGAAGGTCTCGTACGCGAGGGCCACTCCGGGAGACACGTCAACGATCGGCATGGGGGGAGGCTGCCACAACCGGCACCGCCACGCACCAGAAATATGCGTGCGTGACCTGCGCATTCTCCTGCAGGGCCGCATGTGATCCGCCGACCGGGCTGTGGCGCCCATGCGCGAGGAGCACGTCCGCGGGCGCGGAAGCCCGGACCACGCGGACGAGTGCGGATCCCTGTGCCAGGAGTATGTGCCGCGTCTCGACGAGGGCGCGGTGTGCCGGCACCTGCTGCGTCGAAGTGCGGGCGGAGGCGGCGACCGACATGCTGGACAAGACGCTGTCCGCTTGTGTTCGGGAGGACACCGTGATGACGGCCAAGCACAGTCCGTCCAGGGGGAAGGGCCCCGCCAAGGGCGACGAAGTCGCCTGGCGGAGCCACGGCAGCGAGACCACGGGCCAGGTGGAGAAGAAGATCACCGAGCGGACCGAGGCGGCCGGCCGCACGGTGGATGCTTCGCCGCAAGAGCCCCAGTACCAGGTCCGCAGTGACAAGAGCGGACGGTCGGCCGTCCACAAGCCGTCGGCCCTGAAGAGGAAGAAGTAGCCTTCGGTGCCGGTCGAAGACCGACGCGGGACGGGGGACGCGTTTCGGGATCTGGACAACATGCTGCCGTCTGCGTTGCAGGAGTGGCCGGCGACCGAGGAGTCCCGGGCGGCCGGTCAGCACACGGACGGCGGCGAGTCGACGGGCCATGCCTCGGGGCGCCGCATCGTGGCCATCCCGCGCAAGAAGAAGGCGGATCTGTCGGAGCCGGACCACGAGCACATGCACAAGGTGGTCGGTTACATCCGCCGCCACCTCGCGCAGCGGCCGTCCGGTGACGTACGCGGAACACGCTGGCGCCACTCACTGATGAGCTGGGGCCACGATCCCCTGCGGTAGCGCCGGTGTTCCTTCCCCGAACTGTGCTCCTTCCCCGCGCCGTGCTCGTTCCCCCTCCGGGAAGCAACCGGTGCTGCGTACCCGGCGGGAGGGGCGCAGGCTCCTCGGTCCGGTACGTCCGCAGCGTCTGCCCCCTCCTCCCCCCCGTCGACCGCACCCGCAGGGCGGCCCTCCGGCAGGGAGGCGGGTCGGCGCCGACGTGGCGACGACGCCTCCCCTCGTCCGGACGCCAGGTGATGCGTTGCGTCCCGTCTTCCAGCCCGAGCGGTGACCGCCCTCAGATCCCCGGGCCGGGTCGAGTCGGCGGTACCGACCGGGTGTAGAGACGACCGTCCCCGTCAGCCGCCCTGGTAGCCGTGGCGTCTCTCCACGGCGGAGCGGGTCCGTGCCCGGTCATCGGTGACCGCGACGGGCACCACGGCGACCGGGCAGGGCGAGTGGTACAGGACGGTGTGGGAGATCCGGCCGAGCTGGAGCCCGAAGTGCCCCGGACTACGGCAGGCACCGACCACGAGCAGATCGGCCTCGCACGCGGCGCCCAGGAGCACGCGCCGGGGCGGCCCCTCCACGAGGCGGCGTCGTACCTCGACCTTCGGCGGGACGTCCCGCAGCGCCGCTCCCAGAGCTTCGGCGGCTTGGTGCTCGCAACCGGCTGCTGGACGCCGGACCGTATGCGTTCACCTGGGTGGACGCGCTGACCCGGCGGTGCAGGGTGCGGTACATGCGGCGCCGCTCTGTCGGCGGCAGTAACGGTCGAAGTCGCCCAGCCTGGGGGCTACCGTCCGCGGACGGCGGCGCCCCGGGAGACGAAACCCCGCGCGCGCTGAGGGAGACTGGCGGCCTCCAGCGCACCGTATCTCCCGCTCGCCACGAGTTGGAACTTGACACCCTCCCGACCTTCGGGGTGCTCGTAGCCGTCGGGGAGGAACCGCCGGTAGTGCTCGCTGGCGCGTTGGAAGAACTGAGGGCGCTCGGAGCGGGAGAGACATCCCTCCAGATTGAGGAGGAAGAGGTAGTGACGAATCATACGAGTGAAGAGAAAGGGAGCCACAACGTCCAGGGCGTCGCGCTCCTCGAGCAAGTCGAAGCTCTCTTCGTACCGGCTGAAGACGTCGAAGTGGGTGCCGTCCGGTGAGCCTGCGGGGTGTTGAGTGTGCCGACGGCGGATCTGGACGCAGTTCCATTTCAGGACGGCGGCCCGGTCAGCGGCGAGCATGGCGCGGTGGACGACTGTGACCTCCTCGTGGAGACCGTCAGGGAACGCGAGTTCCTGCCGGATCCACAAGTCGCGGCGGATCAAACGGTCCCAGGAGTAGGCGGGAGCACCGAACAACTCGGGCTGATCGAGCGGGGCGAAAGGCTCACGTCCTTGCCGGGCGAGCAGATCGGCGGCGGCACCGGGCCATGAGCGGCCGCGATGGAGGCGAGTGTGCCCGAAGAGAAGAACATCCGGCTCGCCTGTCGCTTGCAGCCGATCGGCCATCGCCTGAAGCGTTTCACCCCCGATGATGTGATCGCTGTCCAGGAACAGCAGGTAGTCACCGGCGGCGCGCTCCGCCCCCGCGTTGCGTATTCGGCCGATGCCGGCGACGCCCGTCAGCCGCACGACCGAGACCCGCCCATCGCGCCGAGCATAGTCATCCACCAAGCCCGCAGGGCATTCAGCAGACTGGTCCAGGACCGCGACAACCTCCACGTCCCGGAAGGATTGGTTCAGTATCGAATTCAGGCAGACCCCCAGTTGTCCGTGAAGGTCGTACGCGGCGACTATGACGCTGATCATCGGTGTGAACTCCGCTCGAAACGCTGCGAGATGAACAGGGGGCGGGCCCGCCCCTGTCTTGATGCCGCCCGCGTACCTCCCCCCGGAGAGCAGGCGGCGTGACCCCGACCGGGGTCACTGTGTTCAGCGCGTCCCAGGCCCTGCGTGTCACAGGTGGCGGCCCATCGTTACAAGATCGCCAAGCTTGTGCTCGATCTCCTGCTGCTGTAGTGGCGCGTGCTGCCATGGCCGGTCCCGGTCGGATGGTGCGTCGCTGTGCCGGGGGTGACGTCGCGCGCCCGGTGCTCGCGGGTGACCGGCTGGTTGTGTGACACCCGGGCCCCTCGGTGCGCTGTAAGCGTGGGGCCCTCCTCCCGCAGGTGCCTGCCGCCCTCCAGTGCGGGCTCCTGCGCCACGGGGGCAGGCAGATGCCTTTTCGCTGGCGTCTGCCTGCCGGCCGCGGGCCTGGCCGGGACCGTGGTCCGTCATCCGGCGGGCCCCGGTACGGCTGAGCCGAATACAGTCCAGATCGCGCGATGGGCGAGGTGTGGCGTGCCGCCGATCAGCTGCTCGACCGCCCGGTGGCCGTCAAACTGCTGCGCGCGGCGGAGAGGACGCACACCGCACGTTTCCGCAGAGAAGCCCAGATCGCGGCGTGCCTGAATCATCCGAACGTGGTGGGCATGTACCACTTCGGCTCCCACAGTGCGGCGATGTTCACGATGCTGCCGCGGCTGCGCTTGAGGTGGGGCAGGGCGGCCTGGGCACCGAGGAAAGCACTGTCCGCATTGGTGGCCATGAAGTGGCGCCATTCGTCGCTCGTGAGCTCCTCGAAGGCGCGGGGGAAGGCGTTGCCGGCGTTCGAGACGAGGACGTCGATGCCGCCGAAGCGGTCGGCGGCCGCCCGCATCAGGGCGTCGAGGCCCTCGCGGGGGGGCGTCGGCCGTCACGGCGAGGGCGCGCTCCGGTCCGAGCTCGTCGACGAGCGCGTCGAGGCGCCGTGCCGTTACGACGACGTTGACACCAACTGGCGCATAAATGACGCGTACGTCCTCTGAGCGCGGACGACACACGCGCGGTGACCGTCTCGATCACCACCATCACGGCCCCGCCCGACCCGGCCGCCCTCAACCGCGCGACGGGAGCCCTCGTCGACCGTGCCCTGTGCGCCAGGCCCGCCAAACGATAGCCCCGTCAGAGGGGTTGGCGCCGAGGGTTCGTGTCCTTATCGTGTGAGCGAAACATGAGCACCCCTCACATTTAAGGATCACGGCGATGACCATCGTTCACCCTCCGCACCGCAGACTCAGATCCCTCCCGGTGGCCTTACTGCTCTTCGTGGCGAGCACCCTGCTGCTCGGCCTGACGCCGAGCAGTTCCGCGGCGGAGTCCAACTGGTGGGACCCCGTCGCACGGCCCACGCCCGACGCCCAGGTCAACGTCACGGGCGAGCCCTTCAAAGGCACCGACGCCGAGGGGAACGTACGGGGCTTCGTCGACGCCCACGACCACATCATGGCCAACGAGGGCTTCGGCGGTCGGCTGATCTGCGGCAAGCCGTTTTCGGAGCAGGGCGTCGCCGACGCGCTCAAGGACTGTCCCGAGCACTATCCCGACGGCTCGCTCGCCGTCTTCGACATGATCACCAAGGGCGGGGACGGCAGGCACGACCCCGTCGGGTGGCCGACCTTCAAGGACTGGCCCGCGCATGACTCGCTGACGCACCAGCAGAACTACTACGCCGGGATCGAGCGGGCTTGGCGCGCCGGTCAGCGCGTCCTGGTCAACGACCTCGTCACCAACGGCGTGATCTGCTCGGTCTACTTCTTCAAGGACCGCAGCTGCGACGAGATGACCGCCATCCGTCTGGAGGCGAAGAAGTCGTACGACATGCAGGCCTTCATCGACAAGATGTACGGCGGCCCGGGCAAGGGCTGGTTCCGGATCGTCACCGACAGCGCGCAGGCCCGCGAGGTCATCAAGCAGGGAAAGCTCGCCGTGGTCCTGGGGGTCGAGACCTCGGAGCCGTTCGGCTGCAAGCAGATCCTGGACCACGCGCAGTGCAGCAAGGCGGACATCGACCGGGGTCTGGACGAGCTGTACGGCCTCGGCGTGCGCAGCATGTTCCTGTGCCACAAGTTCGACAACGCCCTGTGCGGGGTGCGTTTCGACTCCGGCGCGCTCGGTACGGCCATCAACGTCGGCCAGTTCCTGTCGACCGGCACCTTCTGGAAGACGGAGCCCTGCCGCGGTCCCGAGCACGACAACCCCATCGGCAACGCGACGGCGGAACAGGCGGAGAAGCAGCTGCCGAAGGGCGTGTCCGTCCCCACGTACGCCTCGGGCGCGCAGTGCAACTCCCGAGGGCTCACCGACCTGGGCGCGTACGCGGTGCGCGGCATGATGAAGCGTCACATGATGCTGGAGCTCGATCACATGAGCGTCAAGGCCGCGGGCCAGGCCTTCGACATCCTTGAGTCCGCGTCGTACCCGGGCGCTCTCTCCTCGCACAGCTGGATGGACGCGGGCTGGACCGAGCGGCTCTACAACCTCGGCGGGTTCGCCGCCTACTACATGAGCGGCTCCGAGGGCTTCAGTGCGGAAGCCAAGGCCAAGGAGGCGCTGCGCGCGAAGTACCACGTCGGCCTCGGATACGGCACGGACATGAACGGCGTCGGCGGCTGGCCGGGCCCCCGGGGCGCCGACGCCCCCAACCCTGTGAAGTATCCGTTCCGCTCCGCGGACGGCGGCTCGTTGATCGACAAGCAGGTCACCGGCGAGCGCACCTGGAACTTCAACACCGACGGCGCCGCGCACTACGGCATGGTCCCGGACTGGATCGAGGACATCCACAACGTCGGCGGCCAGGGAGTCGTGAACGACCTCTTCTCGGGCGCCGAGTCCTACCTCCGCACCTGGGGCAGGACCGAGAAGCACACGCTCGGAACGAACTTGGCGTCGGGGGCGGCCGCTTCGGCGTCCTCCTCGGAGTGGTGGAACCCGATCGAGAGCTTCGTGCCCGGCAAAGCTGTCGACGGCGACATCGGCACGCGCTGGGCCAGTGAGTGGAGCGACGACCAGTGGCTGCGGATCGACCTGGGGTCCGCGAAGCCGGTCAGCCGCGTCACCCTCGACTGGCAGGCGGCGTACGCGAAGTCGTACCGCATCGAGCTGTCGGCCGACGGCACGAACTGGAAGACGGCGTGGTCCACGACATCCGGCGACGGTGGCCTGGACACGGCACGGTTCTCTCCGGCTCAAGCCCGCTACGTACGAGTTCACGGGCTTGCGCGGGGCACCCAGTGGGGCTACTCGCTGCGTGAGGTCGGCGTCTACGCCGACCGAGACCGCCCGTGAGGCGGCGCCAGGGCCTGGGCCGGCTCGATCAGCGTTCCTGATCCGGCCGGCCCAGGCCGATGAACCGAACCCGAGCAAGGAATCGCGTGATCACTCATCACCCCCAAGCGCGCCTCTGGCTTCTGAGCACGCCCAGCACCTCCTACGCCTTTCGGTTGGACGCCGACGACGTTCCCCGACACGTCCACTGGGGGCGGCCGTTGACTCTGGAGCAGGCCGTCACGGTCGCGGCCGACCTGCCCGCGCAGGACCCCGGCGGCGACGATCCGGGCGGTGAGGAGTACGCGGTCGAAGGCGGTCTGCGGTTCGGGGCGCCGTCGCTGACCGTCCGGTTCGCCGACGGCGTCCGCGGCTTCGCGTGGCGGTACGTCTCGCACACGGTCGAGGACGGCCTGCTCACGCTCTCCTTCACCGACCAGGCCCGCTCCCTCGATCTCGACCTCAACTACCAAGTCCGCGGTGGTCATGACCAGTTCGAGCGCTGGGCCGTCCTGACTGCGGGGGAGCCGGTGGACGTCCTGCGGTTCGACTCCGCCGCCTGGACGCTGCCCGCCCGCGACGACTACCGGGTCAGCCATGTGGTGGGCGAATGGGGCCGGGAGTTCCAGCTCCGGCGCGACCAAGTCCCCGTAGGAGAGACCGTGTTCACCAGCCGCCTCGGCATCACCGGACCGCACGCCGGTCCCTGGCTGATGCTCGATGCGCACGACGCCGCCGAGGAGCACGGCGAGGTCTGGAGCGCGGCCCTGGCCTGGAGCGGCAGCCGCCGCATCACCCTGCGCCGCGACCCGTACGGCCGCGTCACTTGGACCGGCGGATTCGGGCACGAGGGGCTGGTCTGGGAGCTGGGTGCCGGTGAGCAGTTGGAGACTCCCGTCTTCACCGGTCTCTACACCCTCGACGGCTTCGGCGGCACCAGCCGCCGCTGGCACGCCTACATCGAACGCCAGGTGCTCCCTGCCCGCCCTGCCGAACGCCCGTTGATCTTCAATTCATGGGAGGCGACCGAGTTCGACATCAGCGAGCAACAGCAGCGGGAGCTTGCTGAGTTGGCGGCGGGCATCGGCGTCGAGGTCTTCGTCGTGGACGACGCCTGGTTCGGCGCCCGCACCAGCGACCGGGCCGGGCTCGGCGACTGGTGGCCCAACCCCGACCGCTTCCCGAACGGCCTCGGCCCACTCGCCGACCACGTACGCGAGTTGGGCATGGGATTCGGCTTCTGGGTCGAACCCGAGGCTGTCAACCCCGACAGCGACCTTTACCGTACGCACCCGGACTGGATCCTCCACCAGGAAGGCCGCGCCCGTACGCAGCGCCGCAACCAGCACGTGCTCGACTTCGCACGCCGCGACGTCCGCGAATGGGCCGTGGACTGGCTGGTCAGGACCGTCACCGAGCTGGACGTCGTGTTCCTCAAGTGGGACATGAACCGCCCCTTCAGCGAGGCCGGACAGCCCGGGGCCGCCGACCCCGACCGGGTCTGGATCGAGCACACCCGAGGCGTGTACGAGGTGATGGACCGGCTGCGTGCCGCCCGGCCCGGCCTGTACCTGGAGGCGTGCGCGAGTGGCGGCGGCTGGGCCGACCTGGGCGTCCTGGCCCGCGCCGACCAGATCTGGACGTCGGACAACACCGATGCCGCCGACCGGGTCGCCATCCAGCACGGCCACGGCCAGCTGCTGCCCGCCCGCACGATGGGCGCGTGGGTCACCGACAGCCCGAACAGCCTCACCGCCCGCTCGACCCCGATCCGGTACCGCTTCCACGTATCGATGGCGGGGGCGATGGGCATCGGCGGCGACCTGCGCAAGTGGACGCAAGAGGACCTGGCCTGGTCCCGGATGCTCGTCGAGCAGTACAAGCGGATCCGGCCCGTGGTGCACGGCGGCGTCCAGTACCGTCTGGGGGACGACGCCGTGCAGTACCTCACCGAGGACGAGGTCGTCGTCTTCCAGTTCAAGGCGTCCGCGCTGACCCGCCGGATCGCCCGTACCCGCCTCACGTGCCTTGAACCTGACGCTAGTTACCGCGACGAGGACACGGGCGCGGTCCACGAGGGCGCGGTCCTGCTCAGCCACGGCCTGCCGCCCCTGCTGTCCTTCGACTGCACCAGCGAGCTCGTCCACCTCAGGAAGGTGCCCCGATGAGCCTCGCCCCGGAGCGGCCCCGGGCCCTGGCGGAGCCAACCCGTAAGGTCGGCTCCGGCTGGGTTGTCCTGTTCGTCCTGGCCAACATCGGGATGTACCTGCCGATGCAAGTGCCGACCACGTTCCTGATGCCCGAGCAGATCGCCGAGATCGACCCGGTGGGCAAGGTCGGCAGCTATGCCTGGGTCAGCATGATGGGCGCCGTCTCGGGCATCGTCATCGCGCCGCTGGCCGGCGCCCTCTGCGACCGCACCACGAGCCGGTTCGGGCGCCGCAGGCCGTGGCTGGTCGCCGGGTCACTGGTCTGCATGGCGGCGCTGGTGGGCACCGGCCTGCAGACGACGGTCGTCGGTGTCGCCGTCGGCTCTCTCGTGCTGTCCGCCTCATTCATGATCATCGGTGCCGGACTCTCCCCGGTGGTGCCCGACCAGGTCCCGGTGGAGCAGCGCGGTGTGGTGCTCGGCTGGGCCATGGTGCCGCAGGCGGGCGGCCTGATCGCGGGCGGGCTGCTGCTCGGTGTCGTCACGGGCTTCCCCGCGCAGTACGCGCTGATGGCGGTGATGCCGCTGCTCATCCTGCTGTTCGCGTTCACGATGAAGGACCCGCCGCTGCCGCTGCAGCACCGCGACCCGTTCTCGCTGCGCGCCTTCCTGCGCGGCTACCGGATCAGCCCGCGCCAGCACCCGGACTTCGTCTGGGCGATGACCTCCCGGTTCATCATGGGCCTCGGCTACGGGATGGGCACGCTCTACCTGCCGTACTTCCTCCAAGATGTGCTGCACTACGAGCAGTTGTTCCCCGGGCAGTCCACGGAGGACGGCCTGCTCATCGTGATCGGCATCAACTGCGTGGCCACGATCTCGACGGTCGTGCTCAGCGGCTGGCTGTCCGACCGGCTGGGCAAGCGGCGCATGCTCGTCTTTGTCGGCGGCGTCACGATGGCCGTCGCCGCGATCCCGCTCGCGTTGCGGCCCACGTGGACCGTGACGCTGGTCGCCGCTGTCATCCTGGGCCTGGGCTACGGCGTGTACCTGGCCGTCGACACGGCCCTGGTCACTGAGGTGCTCCCAGCCTCGGCCGATCGCGGCAAGGACATGGCCCTGGCGAACCTGATGACGTCCCTGCCGTATGTTCTGGTGCCCCCGATCGCCTCGGTCGTGCTGGGCAATCTGGGCGGCTACCGCTCGCTGTTCCTCTGCTCGGCGGCGATGTCCGTGCTGGGCGCGACGATGGTCTGGAACGTCAAGGGCGTTCGCTGAGCCGGTCGCCCAGATAGCTGTTGAGGACGCGCTTGCATTCGGCGATCAGCCGGGCGTCGCCCTGCGGATCGGTGGCGAACGCGAGTTTCAGCACGCTGTCCGCGCATTCGAGGGCCACCCGCACGGCGATGGCGAACTCGGGATCGCCCTGCCCCCCTGTCAGAGAGGACGTCAGTGAGCTCAGTCTTCCGGCGACCGCCGTGTTGTTGTCCCGGGTCGGCTCCAGGACATGGTCTTGTCCCACCGCGCCGAAGTCGACCACCCCGAACCCGGCGATCGTCCGGCGCATGGTGACGAACTCGTCGACCATCACCTCCACGATGCCCGCGATGTCTTCGGGTTCCTCGCGCTCCAGACGGCCCGAGACCCGCGCCAGGAAGGACTCCAGGTTGCGGGCGGCCAGCGCGCCGATCAGTCCCTCCCTGTCGGAGAAGAACTGGTAGAGGGTGCCGATCGGGACGTCGGCCCTGCGGGCCACCTCCTTGGTGGTCAGCGCGCCAAAGCCGACCTCGGCCAGGAGTTCGGCGCAGGCGTCGAGGAGCCGTTCGAAGCGTTCGGCGCTGCGCTTCTGTACCGGCCGCTTGCGCAGCGTCCCTGTAATGCGGTCCTGATTCACGCTTCCATCATCCCACCCAGGCCATTAACATGAGCCCTGCTCATGTTCCAGGAGGTTAGACGTGACGCTGAACCATCTCCCCGCCGACTTCATCTGGGGCGCCTCGACGGCGTCGTACCAGATCGAGGGCGCCACCAAGGAGGACGGCCGTGGGCCCTCCGTCTGGGACACCTTCACCGCCCGCCCCGGCACGGTCCGCGACGGGCACACCGGTGACGTGGCCTGCGACCACTACCACCGGTACGAGGAGGACCTCGCGCTGATGGCCGAGGCGGGCCTCACCGGCTACCGCTTCTCCCTCGCCTGGCCCCGCATCCAGCCGAGCGGCACGGGCCAGGTCAACGCCCATGGCCTGGACTTCTACGACCGGCTGGTCGACGGGCTGCTCGCGCGCGGCATCGAACCCGTCCCGACCCTCTACCACTGGGACCTCCCGCAGGCCCTCGAGGACGGCGGCGGCTGGCTGAACCGCGACACCGCGTACCGCTTCGCCGAGTACACGAGCATCGTCGCCGACAAGCTGGGCGACCGTGTCCAGAAGTGGATCACGCTCAATGAGCCGTTCGTCCACATGGTCTGGGGCTACGGCCTCGGCACCCACGCGCCGGGGCGCGCCCTCTACTTCGACTGCCTCCCGGTCGCCCACCACCAACTGCTCGGCCACGGCCTGGCGTTGAGGGAGTTGCGGGCACACGGCCTCCAGGTGTTGATCGCCAACAACTGCACCCCGGTGTGGCCGGCGTCGGACGCCCCTGCCGATGTCGCCGCCGCGCAGGCCTACGACAATCTGCACAACCGCCTGTTCAACGACCCGATCCTCACGGGCACTTACCCCGACCTGTCGGCCTTCGGCGCGGACGCCACCCTGGGCGGCTCCGTCCAAGACGGTGACCTCGAACTGATCTCGGCTCCTCTGGACGCGCTCGGCGTCAACTACTACAACCCGACCCGGATCCAGGCGCCGACGTCCGAAGGGCTGCCCTTCGAGGAGGCTCCCATCGAGGGCTACCGCCGTACCGCCTTCGGCTGGCCCGTCGTCCCCGACGGCCTACGCGAACTGCTCGTCGGCCTCAAGGAGCGCTACCCGGCACTTCCGCCGGTCCACATCACCGAGAACGGCTGCTCAGCCGAGGACGTCGTCGGCGCGGACGGCACCGTCCAGGACCTCGAGCGCATCGACTACTTGGACACCCACCTGCACGCCGTCGACGCCGCCGTGGCCCAAGGCGTCGATGTACGCGGCTACTTCACCTGGACCCTCATCGACAACTTCGAATGGGCCGAGGGCTTCCACCAGCGCTTCGGCCTCGTCCACGTCGACCATGACACCCAGGTCCGTACGCCGAAGGCATCCTTCACCTGGTACCGCGACCTCATCCGCAGCCATCGGACGACCGCGTGACCTGGCGCAACTGGGCAGGAAGCGAAGAGGCGCGGCCCGTGCGCGTCCACCGTCCGAGCAACTCGGCCGAGGTCGCCGAAGCCGTCAAGGACGCGAGGCGCAACGGGCAGCGAATCAAGGCCGTAGGCGCCGGACACTCCTTCAGCCCGGTCGCCGTGGCCCCCGGAGTCCAACTGCGCCTCGACGCCATGGACGGCCTGCGTGCGGTGGACCGGGCGAGCGGGCTGGTCACGGTCGAGGCCGGAATGCCGCTGTGGAAGCTCGGCCCGCTCCTCGCCGAGCACGGCCTCGCCCTGGAGATCATGGGGGACATCGACCGGCAGACCGTCTCCGGGGCGATCTCCACCGGGACGCACGGCTCGGGCCTGCGATTCGGTGGGATCGCCACGCAGGTCTGGGCGTTGCGCCTGGTCCTCGCGGACGGGTCGGTGGTCGACTGCTCCGCCGACGAGCGGCCCGAGCTGCTCCGGGCCGCCCGCGTCGGCCTCGGGGCACTCGGCATCATCACCGAGATCACCCTGCAGTGCGTCCCCCGATTCGCCCTCCACGCACGGGACGCCAGGATGCCACTCGCCGAGACGCTCGGCCGCCTCGACGAACTCACCGAGAACAACGACCACTTCGAGTTCTTCTGGTTCCCGCACAGCGCCACCACGCTGACCCGCCGCTTCCGCCGGATGCCCGGCGACACCCCGCTGAAGCCGATCGGCGACCTGACCCACCGCCTCGACACCACCGTCAGCGACCTCGGCTTCGAAGCACTGTGCCGACTCGGCACGAGACTCCCCGCATTGGTGCCGCCGATCACCCGGCTCGCCTCATGGGCGATGGCCACCCGCGAATGGACCGACCTCTCCCCGAACGTCTTCGCCTCACCCCGTGACGTTCGCTTCCACGAAGGAGAGTTCGCCATTCCCCGCGAACGGGCCGTCGAAGCGCTCAAGGAGATCGGGTACTGGATCCGGACCCGCGACGAGCGGGTGTCCTTCCCGCTGGAGGTCCGGTTCGCCGCCGCCGACGACATCTGGCTCTCCACGGCGCAGGGGCGCGAGACCTGCTACATCGCCTTCCACCAGTACCACCGCATGCCGTACGAAAGGTACTTCACAGCGTGCGAGGACATCCTCGGCTCCTACGGCGGCCGCCCGCACTGGGGCAAGATGCACAGCCTCGACGCCGCGACCCTGCGCCCTCGCTACCCGCGCTTCGACGACTTCGTGGCCCTGCGCGACGCCCTCGACCCGACCGGTCTCTTCGCCAATCCCTACCTCGACCGCATCCTTGGCCGCACGCCGGACGCGACCCGTTTCTGACAACGATGCCGACCCAGTGAAGGAAGTCTTCATGCGCACCGGCAGATCCCCGGGCCGCCTCGCGCGGGCCCTGGTTGTCGCGACGGCACTGGTGGCGGCGTTCACCCCGCCGTCGTCCGCCGCGGCCGGCAGCCCGTCGAACGTGAACCTGGTCAACCCGTTCATCGGCACGTCGGGCGCGAGCGACTCCGAGTACGGCGGGATGATCCCGAGCACGGCCCCACCGTTCGCCATGACCCGCTGGTCGCCGATGACCCGGCAGAACTACGTCAGCCGCACCCCCTACCGCTACGACGAGACGAAGATCAGCGGCTTCATCGGCACCCACCAGCCGGCGATCTGAATGGGTGACTCCGGCTACGTGGCGGCGATGCCCGGCGTCGACACGGTGAAGACGGCGGCCGACGACCGGGCGCTGCCGTTCAGCCACGCCGACGAGCACGCCGTGCCCGACCGCTACTCGGTCTAGTACTCCAGCAGTACTTCGTGGCTTGACCTGGGGAAACGTCGAGCGGTGGGAGTGTAGCGGGCGGGGGTTCGTCACGAATGGCTTCTGCCCA
>NZ_JBHJUW010000135.1:0-23592 GCF_042268205.1 Streptomyces sp. NPDC056160 | reverse complement strand
GCGTACGGGGCCCTCTCGGCGTCTTCACGTTCTCCTTCAGGGGCTCGGCTCAGCCGCCGAACTCCTCAAGGCCCTTGAGCGCCTGGTCCAGGAGCGCCTGGCGGCCCTCCAGCTCCCTCTCCAGCTTGTCGGCCCTGCCGGTGTTGCCCTGGGCCCGCGCCTGCTCGATCTGGCCCCGCAACTTGTCCACGGCGGCCTGGAGCTGACCGGTCAGACCCGCGGCACGCGCGCGTGCCTCCGGGTTCGTCCTGCGCCACTCGGTCTCCTCTGCCTCCTGCAGAGCCCGCTCGACCGTGTGCATCCGGCCCTCGACACGGGGACGGGCGTCCCGCGGTACGTGGCCGATCGCCTCCCAGCGCTCGTTGATCGAACGGAAGGCGGCCCGGGCGGCCTTCAGATCACCGACCGGCAGGAGCTTCTCGGCCTCCTCGGCCAGTTCCTCCTTCAGCTTCAGGTTCTCCGCCTGCTCGGCGTCCCGCTCGGCGAACACCGAACCGCGCGCGGCGAAGAACACGTCCTGGGCACCCCGGAAACGGTTCCACAGGTCGTCCTCGTGCTCACGCTGCGCGCGGCCCGCGGCCTTCCACTCGGCCATCAGCTCGCGGTAGCGCGCCGCCGTCGCACCCCAGTCCGTCGAGTCCGACAGCGCCTCGGCCTCGGCGACCAGCCGCTCCTTGGCCTTGCGGGCCTCCTCCCGCTGCGCGTCGAGCTGCGCGAAGTGCGCCTTGCGCCGCTTGGAGAACGCCGACCGGGCGTGCGAGAAGCGGTGCCACAGCTCGTCGTCCGACTTGCGGTCCAGCCGCGGCAGGCCCTTCCAGGTGTCCACCAGGGCGCGCAGCCGCTCACCGGCCGCCCGCCACTGGTCCGAACCGGCCAGCTCCTCCGCCTCGGTGACCAGGGCCTCCTTGGCGTGCCGGGCGTCGTCCGCCTGCCGGGCGCGCTGCGCCTTGCGCTCCTCGCGCCGCGACTCGACCGTCTCCACCAGCTTGTCCAGGCGGATGCGCAGGGCGGCCAGGTCGCCGACCGCGTGATGCGCGTCCACCTGCTCGCGCAGGTGGCCGATCGCGGCCTGGGCGTCCTTCGCCGACAGGTCGGTGGTCCGCACGCGCTTCTCGAGGAGGCCGATCTCGACCACCAGGCCCTCGTACTTGCGCTCGAAGTAGGCCAGCGCCTCCTCGGGGGAGCCGGCCTGCCAGGAGCCGACGACCTGCTCGCCGTCGGCCGTACGCACGTACACGGTCCCCGTCTCGTCGACGCGGCCCCACGGGTCGCTGCTCACAGCGCCTCCTCCACATGATGCCTGCGAGGGGCTTCGAAGGCTCCCCCGGGCATCGTCCACAGTTTCGTCACGGCCAACATAGGCGACCAGCAGGTTTCCTGTCCGCATCCAGCGCGACCGAAATCAGGCAGTTGACGGTCAGGACTTCGCGACCGTCGCCTTGTCGATCACGACCGTCGCGTTCGGCGCCCCGTCGCCGGCGCCCGTGCTCTCGCCCGCGGCGGCGATCTTCTTCAGCACCGTCATCCCGGACGCGGAAATCGTACCGAACGGCGTGTAGTTGGGCGGCAACTGGCTGTTCTGGTAGACCAGGAAGAACTGGCTGCCGCCGGTGTGCTTCTGCCCGGTGTTCGCCATCGCCACCGTGCCCGCCGGATAGACGTTGCCCTTGAGGCTCTTGTCCGAAAGGTTCTCGTCCGGGATCGTGTACCCCGGTCCGCCGGTGCCCGTTCCGGTCGGGTCGCCGCACTGGAGCACGTAGATGCCGTTCGTGGTGAGCCGGTGGCACTTGGTGTGGTCGAAGAAGCCCTTTCCGGCCAGGTAGTCGAACGAGTTCACGGTGTGCGGCGCGGCGGCCGCCTTCAGCGACACGTCTATGTCACCGCACGTGGTCGCGAGCTTCATCGTGTACTTCGCCGACGTGTCGATCGACATCGCCGGCTCCTTCTTCCAGCTCTGCTTCTTCACCGATCCCGCGGCGGGCTTCGCGCACGGGTCGGGCAGCTTGGACGGGGCCGACGCGCTGGGCGTGGCGTCCGCGCTCGCGTTGGCCTTGTCGTCCTTCTTGTCGCTCTTCAGGGCCCCGGTCGTGTACAGCGCCACACCACCGATGACGACCACGCCGAGGACCGACGCGATCACCGAGTTGCGCGTGCGCGCCTTGCGCCGTGCGGCGGTGCGCCGCTGCTGCTGCCGCAAGAACTTCTCCCGGGCGAGCTGACGCCGCCGCTGCTCCTGGCTGACCACCGGGTTCTCTCCTCATGCGTCTCGTGTGTCGACCGGCACCCGCGCGCCCGGTGAACCGGGCGCCCGTGTGTGCCCCGTACCGTATATGGGTTCGCTGAGGATCCGGCAGCGCCGGTAGTCTCTGACCACAGGCGCAGCCACCCGATGCCTCCCTTATCGACACAAACGAAGGACGATCGTGCTCATTGCCGGGTTCCCCGCCGGGGCCTGGGGGACGAACTGCTACCTCGTCGCCCCCGCCGCCGGTGAGGAGTGCGTGATCATCGACCCCGGCCACCAGGCCGCCCAGGGCGTCGAGGAAGCACTGCGGAAGCATCGGCTCAAGCCCGTCGCCGTCGTCCTCACCCACGGCCACATCGACCACGTGGCCTCGGTCGTCCCGGTGTGCGGAGCGCACGGCGTACCGGCCTGGATCCACCCGGCCGACCGGTACATGATGAGCGACCCCGAGAAGGCCCTCGGCCGTTCCGTCGGGGCGCAGCTGATGGGCGAGCTGACCGTGGGGGAGCCCGACGACGTCGCGGAACTGGCCGACGGCGCGCGGCTGGAGCTGGCCGGTCTGGAGTTCTCCGTCGCGCACGCGCCCGGCCATACCAAGGGGTCGGTGACGTTCCGGATGCCCGAGACCGCGGACATCCCGCAGGTCTTCTTCTCCGGGGATCTGCTCTTCGCCGGCTCCATCGGACGCACCGACCTGCCCGGCGGTGACATGGCCGAGATGCTCGACTCGCTGGCCCGCGTGTGCCTGCCGCTCGACGACTCGACCGTGGTGCTGTCGGGCCACGGCCCCCAGACGACCATCGGCCAGGAGCGCGCCACCAACCCCTACCTGCGGCAGCTGACCGCGGGCAGCCGCGAACACGGCGCCGGTGAGGCTCCCCGACGAGGAATGTGACGAGAGACTTCGTGAGCACCTTCAAGGCCCCCAAGGGCACGTACGACCTGATCCCGCCGGACTCCGCGACCTACCTGGCGGTCCGCGAGGCCATCGCCGCCCCGCTGCGCAACTCCGGCTACGGCTACATCGAGACCCCCGGCTTCGAGAACGTCGAGCTGTTCGCCCGCGGTGTCGGCGAGTCCACGGACATCGTGACCAAGGAGATGTACGCCTTCGAGACCAAGGGCGGCGACAGGCTCGCGCTGCGCCCGGAGGGCACCGCGTCCGTGCTGCGCGCCGCCCTGGAGGCCAACCTCCACAAGGCGGGCAACCTCCCCGTCAAGCTCTGGTACTCCGGCTCCTACTACCGCTACGAGCGCCCGCAGAAGGGCCGCTACCGTCACTTCTCCCAGGTCGGCGCGGAGGCCATCGGCGCCGAGGACCCGGCCCTGGACGCCGAGCTGATCATCCTGGCCGACCAGGCGTACCGCTCGCTGGGGCTGAGCGACTTCCGCATCCTGCTCAACAGCCTCGGCGACAAGGAGTGCCGCCCGGCCTACCGGGCCGCCCTCCAGGACTTCCTGCGCGGCCTGGACCTGGACGAGGACACCCGCCGCCGGATCGACATCAACCCGCTGCGGGTCCTCGACGACAAGCGCGAGACGGTGCAGAAGCAGCTGACCGGCGCCCCGCTGCTGCGCGACTACCTGTGCGACGCCTGCAAGGCCTACCACGAGGAGGTCCGCGAACTGATCAGCGCGGCGGGCGTCTCCTTCGAGGACGACCCCAAGCTGGTGCGCGGCCTGGACTACTACACGCGCACCACCTTCGAGTTCGTCCACGACGGCCTCGGCTCGCAGTCCGCGGTCGGCGGCGGTGGCCGCTACGACGGCCTGTCCGAGATGATCGGCGGCCCCGCGCTGCCCTCGGTGGGCTGGGCCCTCGGCGTGGACCGCACCGTGCTGGCCCTGCAGGCGGAGGGCGTCGAACTCCGACTCCCCGCGGCCACCAGCGTGTTCGCCGTCCCGCTCGGCGAGGAGGCCCGACGCGTCCTGTTCGCGAAGGTCACCGAGCTGCGCAAGGTGGGCATCGCCGCGGACTTCTCGTACGGCCACAAGGGCCTCAAGGGCGCGATGAAGAACGCCAACCGCAGCGGCGCCCGGTACACCCTCGTCGCCGGTGAACGCGACCTCGCCGAGGGCATCGTCCAGCTCAAGGACATGGAGTCCGGCGAGCAGGCGCCGATCGGCGTCAACGAGATCGTGGCGGAACTGGAGTCACGGCTCGGCTGAGCGCCGGGCCCGAAGGCGCCGGGCACTGGGAAGGCGTCGGACATCCCCTGCGGGTGCCCGGCGCCTTCCCCCGTCTCAGGGGAGGTCCGGGCCCTCGTCATCCCGTGCGTACGGTCTCGCCGGCCGTCAACTCGGCGGGCGCGGATTCGTCCTGCCGGACGATTCCCACGCGTGATCCCCACGCGAGGGTCACGCGCGCGGGGCGGCGGCCGGGGCGCGGCCGAGGACCGCGACCTCTCCCGGGTCCCGGGAGTGGTCGCCCCGAAGGCTCTCCACCGTGGTGCTCCTGCCCGCTCCCTCGGTCCCGAGCAGGCCGAAGACCTCGCCTTTCTCGTTGCGGAGGCCGGTCGCGTCGCCGGTGGTGACGTCTGCGTGGCGCTCGCGCGGTCCCCGCACGGTCGCCACGGGTCCGTTCGCCGTCGCGTCCCGAGCGCCCACGGGGCCGCGCCTTCGGCGGCGGCCCCGTGCGCTTCCTTATGTGCAACGAACGGTGGACACACACGCGCGTGCGGCACAATGGCCCTGCCCGAAGAAGGTCCAACTCTCAAGTGACGGAATCGGCGTGATGAGCAAGACGACAGTCAGGGACGTCTCCACGGAGCCCGGACCGGAACCCGCGGCCCCCGGACAGCGGACGGTGGGCGGCGGCCGCGCCTTCGCGCTGCTGCTGTTGATCACCGGCGCGGCCGGTCTGCTCGCGGCCTGGGTCATCACGATCGACAAGCAGAAGATCCTTGAGGGCAAGCTCAGCGGCAAGACCTTCACGCCGAGCTGCAGCCTCAACCCGATCGTGTCCTGCGGCAGCGTCATGGAGAGCAAGCAGGCCGCCGTCTTCGGATTCCCCAACCCGATGCTCGGCCTGGTCTGCTACGGCATCGTCATCTGCGTCGGCATGAGCCTGCTCGCCGGCGCCCGCTTCCCCCGCTGGTACTGGCTGACCTTCAACTTCGGCACGCTGTTCGGCGTGTGCTTCGTCACCTGGCTCCAGTTCGAGTCGCTGTACCGGATCAACGCGCTGTGCCTGTGGTGCTCGCTGGCCTGGGTCGCCACGCTGACCGCGTTCTGGTACACGACCTCCTTCAACATCCGCAACGACTTCCTGCCCGCCCCGCGCGCGGTGAAGAACTTCCTCGCCGAGTTCACCTGGGTCATCCCGGTCACGCACAGCGGCGTCATCGCCATGCTGATCCTGACCCGCTGGGGCAGCAGCCTCTGGGCCTGAGCGCCCCACGGGCCCCGGGCAACGGGGCCCGGCCGCGTTGTCAGTGGTGTGCCATAGGGTTTCAGCGTGGAGCCCGACCTGTTCACCGCCGCAGCAGAAGAACGCCAGGAGAAGGACCCGGCCGCCAGCCCCCTCGCGGTCCGGATGCGCCCGCGCACCCTCGACGAGGTGGTGGGCCAGCAGCACCTGCTCAAACCAGGCTCGCCGCTGCGCCGGCTCGTGGGCGAGGGGGCGGGCGGCCCGGCGGGACCGTCGTCCGTGATCCTGTGGGGCCCGCCCGGCACCGGCAAGACCACCCTCGCCTACGTCGTCTCCAAGGCCACCAACAAACGTTTCGTGGAGCTGTCGGCGATCACCGCGGGCGTCAAGGAGGTCCGCACGGTCATCGACGGTGCCCGCCGCGCCTCCGGCGGGTACGGCCAGGAGACCGTCCTCTTCCTCGACGAGATCCACCGCTTCAGCAAGGCCCAGCAGGACTCCCTGCTCCCCGCGGTGGAGAACCGCTGGGTGACGTTGATCGCCGCCACCACGGAGAACCCGTACTTCTCGGTGATCTCCCCGCTGCTCTCCCGCTCCCTGCTGCTCACCCTCGAACCCCTCACCGACGACGACGTGCGCGGCCTGCTGCGCCGTGCCCTCACCGACGAACGCGGCCTCAAGTCCGCCGTCGCCCTGCCCGGGGACACCGAGGACCACCTGCTGCGCATCGCGGGCGGCGACGCGCGCCGCGCGCTGACCGCCCTGGAGGCCGCCGCCGGTGCCGCCCTGGACAAGGGCGAGGCCGAGATCGGCCTGACCACGCTGGAGGAGACCGTCGACCGGGCCGCGGTGACGTACGACCGCGACGGCGACCAGCACTACGACGTGGCCAGCGCCCTGATCAAGTCCATCCGCGGCTCCGACGTCGACGCCGCGCTGCACTACCTGGCCAGGATGATCGAGGCCGGCGAGGACCCCCGGTTCATCGCCCGCCGCCTGATGATCTCCGCGAGCGAGGACATCGGCCTCGCCGATCCGAACGCGCTGCCGACAGCCGTCGCCGCCGCCCAGGCCGTCGCGATGATCGGCTTCCCCGAGGCCGCCCTCACCCTCAGCCACGCCACCATCGCCCTGGCCCTCGCCCCCAAGTCCAACGCCGCGACGACGGCGATCGGCGCCGCCCTGGAGGACGTACGCAAGGGACTGGCCGGGCCCGTGCCGCCCCACCTGCGGGACGGCCACTACAAGGGCGCCGCCAAGCTCGGCCACGCCCAGGGGTACGTCTACCCGCACGACCTGCCCGAGGGCATCGCCGCCCAGCAGTACGCGCCGGACGCCCTCAAGGACCGCGAGTACTACAGCCCGAGCAGACACGGCGCCGAGGCGCGGTACGCGGATGCCGTGGAGTGGACCCGCAAGCACCTCGGTCGGAGGCGGCCCTGAGCACCCTGTAGACTGCCCGGAGCGCTGAGTCCCGTGCCGTCAGAGCGGGACAGTCAGCCGGAGCCCGGTCCGTCGAGGACCGGCTCCAGGAGCGTCGCGCACCGTCGAACGGTGTCGCGGGCAGCCCACCACCACCCGGTGCCCGGGACGGTCGGTGGGCCACTCGCGTGCTGCACGTATGTGCCCAGACCAGGGAAGCGGCTGCCCGGCGGGTCCCTCGCGGACCAGCGGGTTCTCCCGGCTGCGGATGCGACCTCCGTAACCCTGACAAGCCGAGAACTACGAAATGAGAGACAGTGGCGAACCAGTCCCGCCCCAAGGTCAAGAAGTCGCGTGCCCTCGGCATCGCGCTGACCCCGAAGGCCGTCAAGTACTTCGAGGCCCGCCCCTACCCGCCGGGCGAGCACGGCCGCGGCCGCAAGCAGAACTCGGACTACAAGGTCCGTCTGCTCGAGAAGCAGCGTCTGCGCGCGCAGTACGACGTGTCCGAGCGCCAGCTCGTCCGCGCCTACGAGCGTGCCTCCAAGGTCCAGGGCAAGACCGGTGAGGCCCTGATCATCGAGCTGGAGCGCCGCCTCGACGCGCTGGTCCTGCGTTCGGGCATCGCCCGCACGATCTACCAGGCCCGCCAGATGGTCGTCCACGGCCACATCCAGGTCAACGGCCAGAAGGTCGACAAGCCGTCCTTCCGCGTCCGCCCCGACGACGTCGTGCAGGTCCGCGACCGCTCCAAGGAGAAGACGCTCTTCACGATCGCCCGTGAGGGTGGCTTCGCCCCCGAGGGCGAGACCCCGCGCTACCTCCAGGTGAACCTCAAGGCCCTGGCGTTCCGCCTGGACCGCGAGCCGAACCGCAAGGAGATCCCGGTGATCTGCGACGAGCAGCTCGTCGTCGAGTACTACGCCCGCTGATCACCAGCAGGCCGTAGCACCTCAGCCCGCCGTCTCCCCGCCCTTCCGGGTGGGCGAGGCGGCGGGCTCGCGCATGCCCGGGGTCCCCCTCCGCCTCTGCCCCCGCGGCCCCGGCAGCGCCGGCAGCGACCGGGCACCCGCCCGCCCCAGGGCCCGGGACACGGCCGCCTCCCGGCCCAGCCCGGCCCCCTCGCGCACACACTCCTCGTAGCGCTCGTCGCCCAGCCGCTCACGGGCCCGCGCCTCGCCCAGCTCGTGCGGCGCGTTGTAGTACGCCGACCCGAACAGCCGCAGTCCCACCGACGCCCACATCCCGGCCGCCGCGCCCTGCAGCACCGCCGCCTCGGCCGCGTCGCCCTCGCTCACCGTCACCAGCGCCAGCAGCTCCACGGCCAGCACCGAACCGAGCAGGTCGTGGAAGCCGTGCGCGTCCGCGAGGCAGTCGGCGAGCAGGTCGCGGGCGTGCCCCGGATTCCCTTCCTGCCAGGCCGCGTACGCCAGCACGTACAGCGCGTACGCCCGCGACCAGCGTTCCCCGTGGTCGTCGCAGACGCGGCGGACGTCCTCGCACAGCCGGACCGCCTCCGGCAGATCGCCCTGGAAGGCGCGCGTCATCGCCAGCTCGACCTGGCCCATCAGCACCGTGCTGTTCAGCTCGCCGAGCTCCCGGTAGCGTTCCAGCGCCGAACGCAGCAGCGTCTCCGCGCGTTCCACGTCGTCCGTGACCAGCGCCAGGCAGCCCGCGCGGTGCTCCGCGTACGCCAGCGCCGTCGCACTCGCCGAGGACCGCGCCGCACGGCTGCACTCCTCCAGCGCGGCCAGCGCCGGCACCGTGTCGCCCTGCAGGATCGTCACGTACCCCAGCACCCACAGCGCCTTCAGCCGGGACTGCTCGTGGCCGCCGTCCAGCGCGACGGCGCGCTCCAGCCAGTGCCGGCCCTCCGTCAGCCGGCCGCACCCCGCCCAGCAGAACCACAGGCAGCCCGCGAGGTACTGGCCCAGATGCGCCTCGTTGGGACCGCTCATGCAGTACTCCAGGGCGCTGCGCAGGTTCGGCAGGTCCGTCTCGATGCGCGTCGCCACCTCTGCCTGCCGCGGCGAGAACCACTCCAGCTCGCACCAGGTGGCCAGACCGACGTACCAGTCGCGGTGGCGCCGCCGCAGCCGGTCGGCGTCCCCGGCCGCGGCCAGCCAGTCGGCGCCGTAGGCACGCACCGCCTCCAGCATCCGGAAGCGCACGCCCGACGGCGTCTCCTCCCGCGCCACCACGGACTGGGCCAGCAACTCGCCCAGCACGTCCAGGACATCGGTGGCGGCCAGGCCGCCGCCACTGCACACGTACTCGACGGCCTCCAGGTCGAACGGCCCGGTGAAGACCGAGAGCCGCGCCCACAGCAGGCGCTGCTCGGGGGTGCACAGCTCGTGGCTCCAGCCGATCGCCGTACGCAGTGTCCGGTGCCGGGGCAGGACGTCGCGCGGGCCGCCGGTCAGCAGCCGGAACCGGTCGTCGAGCCGTTCCAGCAGCCGCCCCGGGGACAGCGTCCGCAGCCGCCCCGCGGCCAGCTCGACGGCCAGCGGCAGACCCTCCAGCCGGCGGCACAGCTCCCGCACCACGGGATCCGCGCCGCACACCGGCACGCCGTGCTGGGCGGCCCGCGTGACCAGCAGCCGGACCGCCTCCTCCTCGGTCGGCGGGGCCAGCGGGAACAGCCACTCGCCCGTCACGCCGAGCGGGCGGCGGCCCACGGCGAGCACCCGCACCTGAGGCACCCCCCGCAGCAGTTCGGTCACCAGGCCGGCACAGGCCTCGGCCAGGTGCTCGACGCCGTCGAGCACCAGCAGCAGCCGGTCCCCGGCACCGGACGAGCGGTGCGGCGCGGCAAGGCCCAGGACCCGGGGGAGGTCGAGCAGCGTCTCGCGGGGCGTGCGCGGGGTGTGGTCCGTGAGCCCCAGGGCCTCCACCACGGCATGGTCGACGAACTCCGCATCCCGCAGGGGCGCCAGGTCCACGCGCGCCCAGATCGCCGCCCGTGCCGGGCCGGGGCAGTCGCCCGGCCCCCAGCAGGCTGCCGCCCACCGCGCCGCCGCCTGGGCCGCCGCCCGTGCCGCGAGCCGCGACTTGCCGACCCCGCCGGCCCCCGTCACCGTCACCAGCCGGGCGGCGTCCAGCGTCCGTGCCAGCGCGCCGAGTTCGGCCGCGCGGCCCACGAACGCGTCGAGCTCGGCGGGCGGAGCGGCCGCCGTGCCGCATCCCCACAGCGGCGGGTCAGGGGTCGGTTCAGGCATGGCGTCTCGCATGGAACACGGAGGGTACTGAAACGTAATCACTCCGTACAACCACCCGGAGCCACTCCCCACGCGCGGGCGGTAATCCGGTACGGAGCCTTGCCCGTGGCGCGATAGGCTCGGCCCACGACTTTCTCGATGTTCTCGATGTTCAGGCACGTTTCAGGGAGCGGGTGCGCACAGTGTCCGGTGGTGAGGTGGCCGGGATCCTGGTGGCCGTGTTCTGGGCGATCCTGGTCTCCTTCCTCGCCGTGGCGCTGGCGAGGGTGGCCCAGACGCTCAAGGCGACCACCAAGCTCGTGGCGGACGTGACCGACCAGGCGGTTCCACTGCTGGCCGACGCCTCCCAGGCGGTGCGCTCCGCGCAGACCCAGATCGACCGCGTCGACGCGATCGCCTCCGACGTCCAGGAGGTCACGTCGAACGCGTCCGCGCTGTCGACCACCGTGGCCTCCACCTTCGGCGGCCCGCTGGTCAAGGTCGCCGCCTTCGGCTACGGCGTGCGGCGCGCGCTCGGCGGCCGCAAGGAGGACGTGCCCGCCAAGGCGTCGAGGCGTACGGTGATCGTGGGCCGCACCGTCCCGGCCGCCCGGCGGGGGAAGCGGAACAACCGGGAGAAGTAAGGACTAGCGATGTTCCGCCGTTCGTTCTGGTTCAGCACAGGTGTCGCCGCCGGTGTCTGGGCCACCACCAAGGTCAACCGCAAGCTCAGGCAGCTGACCCCCGAGAGCGTCGCCGCGACGGCGGCGAACAAGGCCCTGGAGACCGGTCACCGGCTCAAGGACCGCGCGGTGGGTTTCGCGCTCGACGTCCGCGACAACATGGCGCGGCGGGAGGCCGAACTCGGCGAGGCGCTCGGGATCAACGCCCCTGTCGACCACGGACTCCCTGCGCCCCGGCGGCTCGCCGCCATCGAGAACCACACCAACCCGACGTACGTCGAGGGGTCGACGTACCCGACGTACTCGTACAACCGGAATGAGGACCACTGATGGAGTCGGCTGAGATCCGCCGCCGCTGGCTGAGCTTCTTCGAGGAGCGCGGGCACACCGTCGTCCCTTCGGCGTCGCTCATCGCGGACGACCCGACTCTGCTCCTCGTCCCGGCCGGCATGGTGCCCTTCAAGCCCTACTTCCTGGGCGAGGTCAAGCCGCCGTTCCAGCGCGCCACCAGCGTGCAGAAGTGCGTGCGCACACCCGACATCGAAGAGGTGGGAAAGACCACCCGCCACGGCACGTTCTTCCAGATGTGCGGCAACTTCTCCTTCGGCGACTACTTCAAGGAAGGCGCCATCAAGTACGCCTGGGAGCTGCTCACCACGCCCCAGGACAACGGCGGTTACGGCCTCGACCCCGAGCGCCTGTGGATCACCGTCTACAAGGACGACGACGAGGCCGAGCGCATCTGGCACGAGGTGGTCGGCGTGCCGCGCGAGCGCATCCAGCGCCTGGGCATGAAGGACAACTACTGGTCCATGGGCGTGCCCGGCCCGTGCGGCCCGTGCTCCGAGATCAACTACGACCGCGGCCCCGAGTTCGGCGCCGAGGGCGGCCCCGCCGTCAACGACGAGCGGTACGTGGAGATCTGGAACCTCGTCTTCATGCAGTACGAGCGCGGCGAGGGCATCGGCAAGGACAACTTCGAGATCCTCGGGGACCTGCCCAGCCAGAACATCGACACGGGCCTCGGCCTGGAGCGGCTCGCCATGATTCTGCAGGGCGTGCAGAACATGTACGAGATCGACACCTCCATGGCCGTCATCAACAAGGCCACCGAGCTGACCGGCGTGGCCTACGGCGAGGCCCACGCCTCGGACGTCTCGCTGCGTGTCGTGACCGACCACATGCGCACCGCCACGATGCTCATCGGTGACGGCGTCACCCCGGGCAACGAGGGCCGCGGCTACGTGCTGCGCCGCATCATGCGCCGCGCCATCCGCAACATGCGCCTGCTGGGCGCCACCGGTCCGGTCGTCAAGGACCTGATCGACGTCGTCATCGGCATGATGGGCCGGCAGTACCCGGAGCTGGTCACCGACCGCGAGCGCATCGAGAAGGTCGCCCTCGCCGAGGAGAACGCCTTCCTGAAGACGCTGAAGGCCGGTACCAACATCCTCGACACCGCCGTCACCGAGACCAAGCAGTCCGGCGGCACGGTCCTCTCCGGCGACAAGGCGTTCCTGCTCCACGACACCTGGGGCTTCCCGATCGACCTCACCCTGGAGATGGCCTCCGAGCAGGGCCTCTCCGTGGACGAGGACGGGTTCCGCCGCCTGATGAAGGAGCAGCGGGAGCGCGCCAAGGCCGACGCCCAGGCCAAGAAGACCGGCCACGCCGACATGGGCGCCTACCGCGAGATCGCGGACCGCGCCGGCGAGACCGACTTCATCGGCTACAGCGACACCGAGGGCGAGTCCCGGGTCGTCGGCATCCTCGTCGACGGTGTCTCCTCCCCGGCCGCCTCGGAGGGCGACGAGGTCGAGATCGTCCTCGACCGCACCCCCTTCTACGCCGAGGGCGGCGGCCAGATCGGCGACACCGGCCGCATCAAGGTGGACACCGGAGCCGTCATCGAGGTCCGCGACTGCCAGAAGCCGGTCCCGGGCGTCTACGTCCACAAGGGCGTCGTCCAGGTCGGCGAGGTCACCGTCGGTGCCACGGCCCACGCCTCCATCGACAACCGCCGCCGCAAGGCCATCGCCCGCGCCCACTCGGCCACCCACCTGACCCACCAGGCGCTGCGCGACGCTCTTGGCCCGACGGCCGCCCAGGCCGGTTCGGAGAACCAGCCGGGCCGCTTCCGCTTCGACTTCGGCTCCCCGTCCGCCGTCCCGACGGCCGTGATGACCGACGTCGAGCAGAAGATCAACGAGGTGCTCGCCCGCGATCTGGACGTGCACGCCGAGGTCATGGGCATCGACGACGCCAAGAAGCAGGGCGCCATCGCCGAGTTCGGCGAGAAGTACGGCGAGCGGGTCCGGGTGGTCACCATCGGTGACTTCTCCAAGGAGCTGTGCGGCGGCACGCACGTGCACAACACCGCCCAGCTCGGCCTGGTCAAGCTGCTCGGCGAGTCGTCGATCGGCTCGGGTGTGCGCCGTATCGAGGCCCTCGTCGGCGTCGACGCCTACAACTTCCTCGCCCGTGAGCACACGGTGGTCGCCCAGCTCCAGGAGCTGGTCAAGGGCCGTCCGGAGGAGCTTCCGGAGAAGGTCTCCGCCATGCTCGGCAAGCTGAAGGACGCCGAGAAGGAGATCGAGAAGTTCCGCGCGGAGAAGGTCCTCCAGGCCGCCGCCGGGCTCGCCGGCTCCGCCAAGGACGTGCGCGGCGTGGCCCTGGTCACCGGGCAGGTCCCGGACGGGACGACCCCGGACGACCTGCGCAAGCTGGTCCTCGACGTCCGTGGGCGCATCCAGGGCGGCCGGGCCGCCGTGGTCGCCCTGTTCACGGTGAACAACGGCAAGCCGCTCACGGTCATCGCCACCAACGAGGCTGCCCGTGAGCGCGGCCTCAAGGCCGGTGACCTGGTCCGTACCGCTGCCAAGACGCTCGGCGGCGGCGGTGGCGGCAAGCCGGACGTCGCCCAGGGCGGCGGCCAGAACCCGGCCGCGGTCGGCGAGGCCGTGGACGCCGTCGAGCGACTCGTCGCCGATACCGCCAAGTAAGGAAACGGTCGGAAATGCGCAGAGGCCGCCGGCTCGCGATCGACGTCGGGGACGCCCGGATCGGGGTCGCCTCGTGCGATCCCGACGGGATTCTCGCCACACCGGTGGAGACGGTTCCCGGCCGGGACGTCCCGGCGGCCCACCGCCGTCTGCGCCAGCTCGTCGAGGAGTACGAACCGATCGAGGTCGTCGTCGGCCTCCCTCGCTCCCTCAAGGGGGGCGAGGGTCCGGCGGCCGTCAAAGTCCGTGCCTTCGCGGGGGAGTTGGCCAAGGGCATCGCCCCGGTGCCGGTCCGGCTGGTGGACGAGCGGATGACGACGGTGACGGCCAGTCAGGGGCTGCGGGCCTCCGGAGTGAAGTCCAGGAAGGGACGCTCCGTGATCGACCAGGCAGCCGCCGTCATCATCCTGCAGCAGGCCCTGGAATCCGAACGGGTGTCAGGCGCAGCACCGGGAGAGGGCGTCGAAGTGGTCATCTGATCGCGATACGGTAACGTTCCGCGCGATGCGGCGGCCCTCGAACAGCCGCCGCACAGCAAGAGGCGGGACGGCAGCGGTCGTCACGCAACGTGACCACCGTCTCGCGGCGCTAGGGGATCGATGACTGAGTATGGCCGGGGCCCAGGCCACGAACCGTGGCATCCGCAGGACCCGTTGTACGGGGACGGCGGATGGTCGGGGCAGCAGACCCCCGCGGACCCGCAGTCCTCCTACGGTGGCATGCAGCACCACCCGCAGCAGCCGCACCCGGATCAGCACCAGCCGCATCCGCAGCAGTACGGCGGCTGGGGGCACGAGCCGCAGCCAGGCTACGGAGACCCCTACCAGCACTACGGCGAGCAGGGCGCCGGGCAGTCCCCGCACCACGACCCGCAGGGCGGCCACCCGTACGGCGACCAGCACCAGGGCCTGCCCCCGGAGCCGTACCAGCAGGCAGGTCACGAGCAGTACCGGCAGCAGGCGGGCTGGGACGGCACGGGTGCCCACGCGCAGCCGTCCCACGGCGGCGAACCGGGCGACCCCTACGGCGGTGGCCCGTCCCCGGCGTACGGCCCTGACCAGCCCGATCACTACGGCACCCCCGAGGCCTACCCGCCACCCGAGCCGCCCAACCGCCGCGGCCACGAACCGGAGCCGCGCCCCGACTGGGAGCCGGAGCCCGAGCCCGCCCAGGAGGAGGACCACGCCTTCTTCGCGGGCGGCGGTGACGACGCCGACGAGGGCCCCGACGCCGACGCCCCCGGGGCGGGCCGGGGCCGCGGCGAGCGCACAGGGCGCGCTGGCAAGGGCCGCGCGGGCAAGGCCGGCAGGAAGAGACGCAACGGCTGTGCCTGCCTGGTCGTCGTGCTGGTGTTCGGCGGCGGCATCGCCGGCGTCGGCTACTACGGCTACCAGTTCTACCAAGATCGCTTCGGTGCCGCCCCGGACTTCGCGGGCAGCGGCAACGGCGAGCAGGTCACGGTCGTCATCCCCAAGGACGCCGGCGGATACGTGATCGGGCAGGTGCTGAAGAAGGCGGGGGTCGTCGAGAGCGTCGACGCGTTCGTCTCCGCACAGTCGGCGAACCCCAACGGCAAGCAGATCCAGGACGGCGTCTACACGCTGCAGAAGCACATGTCCGCCGCCAGTGCCGTGCAGCTGATGCTCAGCCCGAAGAGCCGCAGCAACCTGATCATCGCCGAGGGCTCGCGCAACTCGGCCGTCTACACGCTGATCGACAAGCGCCTCGGGGTGCCGGAGGGCACCACCGCGAGCGCCGCGAAGAAGAACTACAAGAAGCTGGGGCTGCCCTCCTGGGCACTGAACCACCCCAACCTCAAGGACCCGCTCGAAGGGTTCCTCTACCCCTCCAGCTACGCCGTCGCCAAGGGGCAGAAACCCGAGGACGTCCTGAAGGACATGGTCTCCCGGGCCACCGAGAACTACACGCAGCTCGGCCTCGCCAAGAAGGCCCAGAGCCTCGGGCTCGACGGCCCCTGGCAACTGCTCACCGTGGCGAGCCTCGCGCAGGCCGAGGGCACGAGCCACGACGACTTCCGCAAGATGGCCGAGGTCGTCTACAACCGCCTCAAGCCCGGCAACGCCCAGACCAACGGCAAGCTGGAGTTCGACTCCACGTACAACTACGTGAAGAACCAGAGCAAGATCGACCTGAGCATCGCCGAGCTGCGCAGGTACGCCAACCCGTACAACACGTACTACGCGACCGGCCTGCCCCCCGGGCCCATCGACAACCCCGGCGAGGAGGCCCTCAAGGGCGCCCTCGACCCGACGGACGACGGCTGGTACTACTTCATCTCGATGGACGGCAGGACCAGCAAGTTCACCAAGACACTCGCCGAGCACGAGAAACTGGTCGACGAGTGGAACCTCTCCAAGAAGAAGTCCTGATGACGTCATCCCGCCGGGCGGCCGTGCTCGGTTCGCCGATCGCCCACTCGCTCTCCCCGGTGCTGCACCGCGCGGCCTACGCGGAGCTGGGGCTCGCCCACTGGTCCTACGACCGGTTCGAGGTCGACGAGGCCGGGCTGCCCGGCTTCCTGGACGGGCTCGGGTCCGAGTGGGCCGGGCTGTCGCTGACCATGCCGCTGAAGCGGGCCGTGATCCCGCTGCTCGACACGGTCAGCGACACGGCGGCCTCCGTGGAGGCGGTCAACACGGTCGTGCTCGCCGACGACGGCCGGCGCACCGGCGACAACACCGACATCCCGGGCATGGTCGCCGCGCTGCGCGAGCACGGCATCGAGCAGGTCGACTCCGCGGCGATCCTCGGCGCGGGCGCCACCGCGTCCTCCGCGCTGGCCGCGCTCGCCCGTGTCTGCACCGGCGAGGTCGTCGCCTACGTCCGCAGCGACGCCCGCGCCGCCGAGATGCGCCAGTGGGGCGAACGGCTGGGCATACAGGTCCGTACGGCCGACTGGGCCCGCGCCGAGCAGGCGCTGGCGGCGCCCCTGGTGATCGCCACCACCCCGGCCGGTACGACGGACGCGCTGGCCGACGCCGTGCCCGAGCGCCCCGCCGCTCTCTTCGACGTCCTCTACGACCCCTGGCCGACCCCGCTCGCCGCCCGCTGGTCCCTGGCCGGCGGCGCCGTCGTCAGCGGCCTCGACCTCCTGGTGCACCAGGCCGTCCTCCAGGTCGAGCAGATGACCGGACGGGCCCCGGCCCCGCTCGGCGTCATGCGCCGGGCGGGCGAGAAGGCCCTGGCCGACCGCTGACGTCCCCGCCGGGCGGAGCCCGGGCCGCCCGTCCCCCCGGCCGACGCCCCACCGGGAGCCCCGGATTCCCCCGAGGGCAGTGCCCCTTCCGCGTACGGACAGGACGCTCCGTCCGGTCCGGGTGCCGTCCGGCGGCGTCCGCCTGCTGGACCGGCGGCCGGACTCCGGGCCCGGACGTGGGAGGATCTGAGGTGGCGGGCCAGGGCCGCGCACCCGGTCGCGCCGTCGCAGTTCCAGGCGCGAGCATGAGGAGCATCGTTGAGCAGGTTGCGTTGGCTGACCGCGGGGGAGTCCCACGGACCCGCACTTGTCGCGACGCTGGAGGGCCTTCCCGCCGGCGTGCCCATCACCACCGACATGGTGGCGGACCACCTCGCGCGCCGGCGCCTGGGGTACGGCCGCGGCGCGCGCATGAAGTTCGAGCGGGACGAGGTCACCTTCCTCGGCGGCGTCCGGCACGGGCTCACCCTCGGATCCCCGGTGGCCGTCATGGTGGGCAACACCGAGTGGCCGAAGTGGGAAAAGGTCATGGCGGCCGACCCGGTGGACCCGGCCGAGCTGGCCGAGCTGGCGCGCAACGCGCCGCTGACCCGCCCCCGCCCCGGCCACGCGGACCTGGCCGGCATGCAGAAGTACGGCTTCGACGAGGCGCGCCCGGTCCTGGAGCGGGCCTCCGCCCGCGAGACCGCAGCGCGTGTCGCGCTGGGCGCGGTGGCGCGGTCGTACCTGAAGGAGACGGCCGGCATCGAGATCGTCTCCCACGTGGTGGAGCTGGCGTCGGCGAAGGCCCCCTACGGGGTGTACCCGACCCCGGCCGACGTGGAGAAGCTGGACGACGACCCGGTGCGCTGCCTGGACGCGGACGCCTCCGAGGCGATGGTCGCCGAGATCGACCAGGCCCACAAGGACGGCGACACGCTCGGCGGTGTCGTGGAAGTCCTGGCCTACGGCGTACCCGTCGGCCTCGGCTCGCACGTGCACTGGGACCGGCGTCTGGACGCCCGGCTCGCCGCCGCCCTCATGGGCATCCAGGCGATCAAGGGCGTCGAGGTCGGCGACGGCTTCGACCTCGCCCGGGTGCCCGGCTCGCAGGCGCACGACGAGATCCTGACCACGGCCGAGGGCATCAAGCGCGCCACGGGCCGCTCCGGCGGCACGGAGGGCGGCCTCACCACGGGCGAGCTGCTGCGCGTGCGCGCCGCGATGAAGCCGATCGCCACCGTGCCGCGCGCCCTGCAGACCATCGACGTCGCCACCGGCGAGGCGGCACAGGCCCACCACCAGCGTTCCGACGTGTGCGCGGTGCCGGCGGCCGGGATCGTGGCGGAGGCCATGGTGGCCCTCGTCCTCGCCGACGCCGTCGCCGAGAAGTTCGGCGGTGACAGCGTGCCCGAGACCCGCCGCAACGTGCGTTCCTACCTCGACCACCTGGCGATCCGGTGACCGGGACGCCGCTCGTCGTCCTCGTCGGCCCCATGGGCGTCGGCAAGTCGACCGTCGGGCAGCTGCTGGCCGACCGCCTCGGCGTCGCCTACCGGGACACCGACGACGACATCGTCGCCGAGCAGGGCCGCACCATCGCCGAGATCTTCGTCGACGACGGCGAGAGCGCCTTCCGCGCGCTGGAGAAGCAGGCGGTACGCCGGGCACTGGCCGAACACGACGGCGTGCTGGCGCTGGGCGGCGGGGCCGTCCTCGACCCCGACACACGCGCGCTGCTCGCCGAACTGCCCGTCGTCTACCTGTCGATGGACGTCGAGGAGGCCGTCCGGCGCACCGGCCTCAACGTGGCCCGCCCGCTGCTCGCCGTCAACCCGCGCAAGCAGTGGCGCGAGTTGATGCAGGCCCGCCGGCACCTGTACGAGGAGGTCGCGGCGGCGGTCGTGGCGACCGACGGCCGCGCCCCCGAAGAGGTCACCCAATTGGTCCTGGACGCTGTGGAGTTGAAGGAAGCATGAGTGAGGCAGTGACGCGGGTCCACATCGGCGGCACCGCCGGCACCGAGCCCTACGACGTGCTGGTCGGCCGACAGCTCCTGGGCGAACTGGCCGGTCTGATCGGCGACAGGGCCCAGCGGGTCGCCGTCGTCCACCCCGAGGCGCTCGCCGAGACCGGGGACGCGCTCCGCGCCGACCTGGCCGGGCAGGGCTACGAGGCCATCGCCATCCAGGTGCCGAACGCGGAGGAGGCCAAGACCGCCGAGGTCGCCGCCTACTGCTGGAAGGCGCTCGGCCAGTCCGGGTTCACCCGCTCCGACATGATCGTCGGCGTGGGCGGCGGCGCCACCACGGACCTGGCCGGGTTCGTGGCCGCCACCTGGCTGCGCGGCGTGCGCTGGGTCGCCGTGCCGACGACCGTGCTCGCCATGGTGGACGCGGCCGTCGGCGGCAAGACCGGCATCAACACCGCCGAGGGCAAGAACCTGGTGGGCGCCTTCCACCCGCCCGCCGGCGTGCTGTGCGACCTGGCCGCGCTCGACTCCCTCCCGGTCAACGACTACGTCTCCGGGCTCGCGGAGGTCATCAAGGCGGGCTTCATCGCCGACCCGGTGATCCTGGACCTCGTCGAGGCCGATCCGCAGGCCGCCCGCACCCCGGCCGGGCCGCACACGGCCGAGCTGATCGAACGCTCCATCAGGGTCAAGGCGGACGTCGTCTCCGCGGACCTGAAGGAGTCGGGCCTCAGGGAGATCCTCAACTACGGCCACACGCTGGGCCACGCCATCGAGAAGAACGAGCGGTACAAGTGGCGGCACGGCGCGGCCGTCGCCGTCGGCATGCACTTCGCCGCCGAACTGGGGCGCCTCGCGGGCCGCCTGGACGACGCGACGGCCGACCGCCACCGCAGCGTCCTGGAATCGGTGGGCCTGCCCCTGCACTACCGCTACGACCAGTGGCCCAAGCTGCTGGAGACGATGAAGGTCGACAAGAAGTCCCGGGGCAACCTGCTGCGTTTCATCGTGCTCGACGGCCTCGCCAAGCCCACCGTCCTGGAGGGCCCGGACCCGGCCGTGCTGCTCGCCGCGTACGGCGAGGTGGGGCAGTAAGTCCCGCCGAGCGCGATCCGTCCCATTCGCCTTGCGCAAGTGGGCACTTCGGGCGGGCCCCGGCCGTTCACCACAGGGCGGCCGGGGACGGTACCGTTCGGTAGGGAGCGGGTTTCGGCCCGCTGCCAGCGCCCATTGCCTTGTACGAGACGGAGTGGCACCGGATGCAGCACGCAGTGGGTTCTCCGCTGCCGCCGCCCCACCAGCCGGGGCACGGACCGGCGCCCGGCTGGTCACCGGCCGCACATCACCCGGGTCCGCACCCCCCGGGAGCGCACCAGGCCCCGGGCGCCGTGCCGCCCCCGCCTCCCGCGCCGGGCCACCCGGGAGCCCCGGCCGCCCAGCATCCGCCGCTGCCACCGGATCAGGCGTCCGCCGCGCCCGTCGCGCCGCCGCCCCCGCCGGACGTCAGCGGCCACGTCCAGCTGCCGCCGGGCGGCCCGGTCGCCAGGCCGGCCCCGCCGCCCGCCCAGGCCGTGCCCGACCCGACGACCACCACGCTCGCGGTGCTGCTCATAGGCCCCGCGGGGGCCGGCAAGACCAGCGTCGCCAAGTACTGGGCCGAGCACCGCCGGGTGCCCACCGCGCACATCAGCCTGGACGACGTCCGCGAGTGGGTGCGCTCCGGCTTCGCCGACCCCCGGTCGGGCTGGAACGACCACTCGGAGGCGCAGTACCGCCTGGCCCGCCGCACCTGCGGCTTCGCCGCGCGCAACTTCCTCGCCAACGGCATCTCCTGCGTCCTCGACGACGCCGTCTTCCCGGACCGGCCGGTCGTCGGTCTCGGTGGCTGGAAACGGCATGTGGGGCCGGGGCTGCTCCCCGTGGTCCTCCTGCCCGGACTGGACATCGTCCTGGAACGCAACGCGCAGCGCAGCGGCAACCGCCGCCTCAGCGACGAGGAGGTCGCCCGCATCCACGGTCGCATGGCCGGATGGTACGGCTCCGGCCTGCCCATCATCGACAACTCCCAGCTCGACGTCCCGACCACGGCCCGCGTCCTGGACGAGGTGCTGACCCGATCGATAGCGAGCCCGCCCGCCTGGTGACGAGGGGCGCGCGGAGGCACCGCGTCGGGCGCGTACACGCCACCGAGCAGGGGACCGCCCCGGGCGGCACCCGCCCGCACCCGCGCCCGCGCCCGCCGCCCACTCGGCCCTCCCGAACGGCGATATCCGGCCACGGCTCTTACGCTCGGTTCATGTCAGAGGTGTACGCGGCCCGCCGGACCCGGCTACGGGAGCGCTGCAACGCGGGCGGCAGCGCGGCGGCGCTGGTGACTCGTCCCGCCAACGTGCGGTACCTCGCGGGAGCAGCCCCGCACGGTGCCGTCCTGCTCCTCGGAAAGCGCGAGGACCTGCTGGTGTGCCGGAGCACGCCGGACGACCGGCCCGGTGAGGGGCGTCCCGACGAAGCCCTGGGGGTGCGGGTCCTGCCCCAGCCCGGTGGCGATGCGGCCGTCGCCGCCGCCGACCTCGCCCGGGCCCAGGGCGCCGACTCGCTCGCGATCGAGGAGCACCACCTCACCGTGGCCCGCCACCGGGCGCTCTCCTCGGTCGCCCCGCACCTGCGCATCGCCGACCTGGGCAGCGCGGTGGAACAGCTGAGGGTGGTCAAGGACGAGGAGGAGATCTCCTGCCTGCGGATCGGCGCCGAGATCGCCGACCAGGCCCTCGGTGAACTGCTGGAGTCCATCCTCGTCGGCCGCACCGAACGCCATCTCGCCCTGGAGCTGGAGCGACGGCTCGTCGACCACGGCGCCGACGGCCCCGCGTTCCCGACCTCGGTGGCCACCGGCCCGAACTCGGGGCGCCGCGGGCACCGGCCCACCGACCGGCGGGTCGAGGAGGGCGACTTCCTCTCCGTGTGCCTGGGCGCCGCCTACCGCGGCTACCGCTGCGAGATCGGCCGTACGTTCGTGATCGGCACGTCTCCCGCGGACTGGCAGATCCAGCTGTACGACCTGGTCTTCGCGGCCCAGCGGGCCGGACGCGAGGCGCTGACGCCGGGCGCCGCCTACCGCGACGTGGACCGCGCCGCCCGGCAGGTGCTGGACTGCGCCGGGTACGCCGAAGGCCTGCAACCCCTCACGGGGCACGGGGTCGGACTCGAAATCGACGAGGACCCTCAGCTGGCGCCCGCGGCCATGGGTAAACTGGACGCTTGCGTGCCGGTCACCGTCGAACCGGGGGTCCACCTCCCGGGCCGGGGCGGTGTCCGGATCGATGACACGCTCGTCGTACGCCCCGAGGCGGACGGCGGACCCGAGCTACTCACCATCACGACCAAGGAGCTGCTCGCGCTGTAGGAGTGCGCGCGCCGGGGTCGTACGTCAGTCCAGGAGATTCCGCAACCGTGGCTTCCACGAACGACCTCAAGAACGGCCTGGTGCTCAAGCTCGAAGGCGGCCAGCTCTGGTCCGTCGTCGAGTTCCAGCACGTCAAGCCCGGCAAAGGCCCGGCCTTCGTGCGCACCAAGCTCAAGAACGTGCTCTCCGGCAAGGTCGTCGACAAGACCTTCAACGCCGGTGTCAAGGTCGAGACGGCCACCGTCGACAAGCGCGACATGCAGTTCTCGTACATGGACGGCGAGTACTTCGTCTTCATGGACATGGAGACCTACGACCAGCTGATGGTCGACCGCAAGGCCGTCGGCGACGCCGCCAACTTCCTGATCGAGGGCTTCAGCGCCACCGTCGCCCAGCACGAGGGCGAGGTGCTCTTCGTCGAGCTGCCGGCCGCCGTCGAGCTGGTCGTCCAGGAGACCGAGCCGGGCGTCCAGGGCGACCGCTCCACCGGCGGCACCAAGCCCGCCACGCTGGAGACCGGCCACCAGATCCAGGTCCCGCTCTTCATCACCACCGGTGAGAAGATCAAGGTCGACACCCGTACGAGCGACTACCTCGGCCGGGTGAACAGCTAACCGTGGCTGCCCGCAACACGGCCCGCAAGCGCGCCTTCCAGATCCTCTTCGAGGGCGACCAGCGCGGCGTCGACGTCCTCACGGTCCTCGCGGACTGGGTCCGGCTCTCCCGGTCCGACACCCGGCAGCCGCCGGTCAGCGAGTACACGATGCAGCTGGTCGAGGGGTACGCCGAGCACGAGCGGCGGATCGACGAGCTGATCGCGCAGTACGCGGTCGGCTGGACGCTGGACCGGATGCCGGTCGTCGACCGCAACATCCTTCGGCTCGGTGCCTACGAGCTGATCTGGGTCGACGAGACGCCGGACGCCGTCGTGCTGGACGAGATGGTGCAGCTGGCCAAGGAGTTCTCCACGGACGAGTCGCCCTCCTTCGTCAACGGTCTGCTCGGCCGGCTGAAGGACCTCAAGCCCTCGCTGCGCCGCGACGCGAGCGACGAGGCGTAGCAAGAGGCACGCAGACGCCCGAGGGCCCCGCAGCATCGACGC
>NZ_JBHJUW010000134.1:0-24220 GCF_042268205.1 Streptomyces sp. NPDC056160 | reverse complement strand
ATCTGGCAACCCGACGCGGTCAGCTCCGCGATCTGCTGCAACGTGGCACCGATGTCCGACGTACGGGTCGTCGTCATCGACTGCACCGACACCGGGGCCCCGCCCCCGACGGCCACCGGCCCGACCTGGATACGCCGCGACACGCGTCGCTCGGCGATCGGCCGGGCCGGCACCTCGGGAAGGCCCAAGGAAACGGCCGTCATGGTCTCAGCCCCGGTTTCCCGAGACGGTCTCGCGCATGGCCCGCAGGGACTCCTTGAGGGACCCCATGGTGGCCAGGACTGCGGTGGGCTCGTAGCCGCAGTGCGCCATGCAGTTGGCGCAGCGCGGGTCCTTGCCGCGGCCGTACTTGTCCCAGTCGGTCTTCTCGATGAGTTCGCGGTACGTCGGGACGTAGCCGTCGCTCATCAGGTAGCAGGGGCGCTGCCAGCCGAAGAGCGAGTAGTTCGGGATCGCCCAGGCGGTGCACGGGAAGTCGACCTTGCCCTCGAGGAAGTCGAGGAACAGCGGGGAGTGGTTGAGCCGCCAGCGCAGCCGGTTGCCGCCCGAGAAGGCCTTCCGGAACAGCTCGCGGGTCTGCTCCACGCCGAGGAAGTGCTCCTGGTCGGGCGCCTTCTCGTATGCGTAGGCGGGCGAGATCATCATCTCGTCGACCTTCAGGTCGTCGTTGAGGAAGTTGAGGACCTCGACGATGGTCTGGGGGGTGTCGGTGTTGAAGAAGGTCGAGTTGGTGGTCACCCGGAAGCCGCGCCGCTTGGCCTCCTTGATGGCCGCCACGGCCTCGTCGAACACACCCTCCTTCGCCACGGACTCGTCGTGCCTCTCGCGCAGGCCGTCGATGTGCACTGCGAAGGCGAAGTAGGGGGACGGCTTGAACTTGTCCATCTTCTTGCGCAGCAGCATGGCGTTGGTGCACAGGAAGACGTACTTCCGCTTGGCCACCAGCTGGCGCACGATCTCGTCGATCTGCGGGTGCATCAGGGGCTCACCGCCCGCGATGGACACCATCGGGGCGCCCGACTCCAGCACGGCACCCACGGCCTGGGCGACCGGCATGCGCTGCTTGAGCACCCCGGCCGGGTGCTGGATCTTGCCGCAGCCCTCGCACTTGAGGTTGCAGGCGAAAAGCGGCTCGAGCTCCACGATCAGCGGGAACTTGTCCCGCTTGCGCAGCTTCTGTTCGGCCAGATATGTAGCGACCTTGATGGACTGACGCAGTGGCATGGCCATCTGGCTCACCTCCTGGGGAGCAGCACATTACGGTGCCATTCGAAGAAAGTAGGGAGGACGGCACGGAGAACGCGGACGGCGGATATGCCGCCGCGCACCGTGCCGATGCGTACGAGTTCGTGTTCCGGGGCGTCCACGACCACCCGGACGGCCGCGACCGGGCGGCCGCCCGCACGGACGGCGCTCAGCAGCGTGGCCGCCGATTCCATGTCGACCGCGATCGCGCCGGTGGCGCGCAGTTCGGACCGCTCGGGACCGCGCACGACGTGGTCGGAGCCGGTGACGGGCCCGGTGTGGACGGTGCGGCCGGGCAGGGCCCGGACGAGTTCCTTGACCAGCAGTTCGGTGCCGACGCAGGCAACCGTGGAGCGCGGGTCCCGGGTCTCCTCGGCGACGACCAGGTCGCCGGGGTGCATGCCGGGGGCGAGACCGGCGCAGAAGCCCGTGGCCAGCACGGCCGCCCCGGCCAGCGCGGGCTCGGCGAGGGCCCGGGTGACGGAGCGTTCCGCCGCCCGCGGGCCCATGCCGGTGCGCAGGATGTTCACCGGTCCTTCGGCGCCGTGCCGCTCCGGTGCGCCCGCGGGGCGCCGCCGGCCCGCCCGCCGCGCGCCGCGCTCACCGCTGCGCAGGGCGAGGTGCTCGATGCCGAGCGCGCAGGCGATCAGCAGCGGGTCCGGGGCGGGCCGTGTGTTCATCAGCTCGCCTGGGCCTCGACGCGGGGCCGGTTGCCCGGCGCCCGGTCGGCGAAGGGGTCGCCGTGGACGTAGCGGCCGAGGGCGGTGAGCGGGAAGACCTGCCGGTACAGGTGGTAGTTGATGGAGAAGTCCCAGGGGAAGCCGGTGCCGGTGAAGTACGGCTCGTCCCACGAGCCGTCCTCGCGCTGGGTGTCCGCCAGCCACTGGACGCCGCGCTCGACCGCCTTGGAGTCCTTCTCGCCGGCCGCGAGCAGTGCCATCAGCGCCCACGCGGTCTGCGAGGCGGTGGAGGCGCCCTTGCCGCTCCACTCCTTGCTGTGCTCGTAGGAGCGCAGGTCCTCGCCCCAGCCGCCGTCGTCGTTCTGCACGCTCTCCAGCCAGGCCACCGCGCGGCGGATCGCCGGGTGGGAGCCGGGCAGGCCCGCGGCGGTCAGCGCGGGTACGACGGAGCCGGTGCCGTAGACGTAGTTGACGCCCCAGCGGCCGAACCAGGAGCCGTTCGCCTCCTGTTCGGCGAGCAGCCACTGGATGCCGCGCCGGGTGCGCGGGTCGCGGGACATGCCCTCGACGGCGAGCATCTCCACGACGTGCGCGGTCACGTCCGCCGACGGCGGGTCGATGACCTCGCCGAAGTCGCAGAACGGCAGCCGGTTGGGGAAGGGACTGGTGTTGTCGACGTCGAAGGCGCCCCAGGCGCCGTTCCTCGACTGCATCCCGAGGTTCCAGCGGACTCCGCGGCCGATGGCCTTGTCCACGCGTTCCGGGTCGTGGTGGCGGACCCGGCGCAGGGCGAGGACCACCTCCGCGGTGTCGTCGATGTCGGGGTAGTTGTCGTTGTGGAACTCGAAAGCCCAGCCGCCGGGCGGCAGTCCGGGGCGGCGTACCGACCAGTCCCCGGGGCGCACGATCTGCTCGCCGAGCATCCAGTCGGCGGCCTTCACCAGTTGCGGGTGGTCGGCGGGCACACCAGCGTCGGCGAGCGCGATGGTGGCCAGGCAGGTGTCCCACACCGGGGACTGGCAGGCCTCGATCATCCGGGCGCCGTCCTCGCGCCACACCGTGAAGCGGTCCAGCGACTCCAGGCCCGCCCGCATCACGGGGTGGTTGAGGTCGTAGCCCATCAGGTGCAGGGCGATGACGGAGTACACGGCGGGCGGCTGGATCCCGCCCCAGCAGCCGTCGTTCTCCTGCCGTTCGATGATCCAGCGGACGGCGGCGTTCATCGCGGCCCTGCGCAGCCGCTTCGGCGCCACCTTGCGGAACGCCTGCAAGCCCTTGTCCAGGCGCTGGAAGACGCCGTCCCAGCTCGCCGCCGGGGCGAGCGGCCGGGGCGGGTTGGGCCGCAGCGGGTCGGTGTGCAGTTCGTCCAGCGGGAACGGCGCGGGGCGCACCGGGCGCTTGGCCGAGACGACGGTGAGCGGCACGATGGTCTGCCGGGCCCAGCAGCCGAAGTCGTAGATGTTGAGCGGCATCCAGTCGGGGAACCAGATCAGCTCCGGCGGCATCTCCGGCAGGTCGTCCCACTTCCACCAGCCGAACAGGGCGAGCCAGATCCGGGTGAAGACGCGGGAGGCGGCGATTCCGCCCCGGGCGCGGACCCAGGCCGCCGCCTTCGCCATGTGCGGGTCGTCGGGGGCGTCGCCGGCCAGCCGGAGGGCGACGTAGGCCTCGATGGTGGTGGACAGTTCGCCCGGGCCGCCGTAGAAGGTGGCCCAGGTGCCGTCCTCGCGCTGCTCGCCGCGGATGAAGAGGGCGGCGGCGCGGGTGGTCGCCTCGTCGGCGATACCCAGGAACTGGCGCAGGAGCAGGTCCTCGGCGTCCATCGTGACGTTCGTCTCGAGGTCGCCCTTCCACCAGCCCTCGGCGTCCTGCTGCGCGAGCAGGAAGTCGGTGGCACGCCGGGTGGCGTGTGCGGCGGCTTCTTGTACCCCGGCCGTCACGGGGGTGGTGAGTACGCTTTCGCTGGCCGCGGCAGCGCGGGTCGGCAGTGCGGCCCCGGTGCTTCCGTCGGTCGTCGCTGTCATGGCTTCCCCTTCGTGCAGTCGTGCAAGTCGTGCTGCTGTGGGTCCGCCGTCGACCGGTGCCCGAAACCTTTCGGCACCGGCCGGCGACTACGCGAGGGTGGTTGCGATAGTGATCATCTCTTTCGTACGACGACGAAGTCGGCGAGCTCGGTGAAAGCGGACCGGACCCGGTCGGGCATGTTCACGGAGTCGAGGGCTTCGATGGCGATGGTGTGCTGACGGCGCGCCTCACGGGCCGTCCACTCGCGGCCGCCCGCCTCCTCGATGAGGGCGGCGCGGGCCGCGAACTCCTCTTCGGAGAAGTTCTCGAAGTCGCTTGCCTTGGCGTCGGCGGCGAGGATCTCGCCGAGCCGCTCGGAGGCTTCTCCGCCCGCCGCGAGCGCGGCCACCACGGGCAGGGATTTCTTGCGCTGGCGCAGGTCGCTCCAGGTCTGCTTGCCGGTGGCCTCCGGGTCGCCCCAGATGCCGAGGAGGTCGTCGACGGCCTGGAAGGCCAGGCCGAGGTGGTGGCCGTACTTCTCCAGGGTGTCGGCGGTCGCGTCGTCGGCGCCGCCGAGCACTGCGCCGATGGAGCTGGCGCAGGCGAGCAGTGCGCCGGTCTTGTTGCCCTCCATCTCCAGGCACTCGGCGACGGTGACACGGTCGCGGTGCTCGTAGGAGATGTCCTGGGCCTGGCCGTCGATCAGGGCGCGGCTGGCGGCGGTGAGCCGGCGGGCGGCGCGGCCGGCCTCGACGGTGCCCAGCTCCAGCAGCACCTCGCCCGCGAGGGCGAACAGGGCGTCGCCGACGAGGATGGCCTGGGCGGGGCCGTGCACCTTCCAGACGGTGTCGCGGTGGCGGCGCTGTTCGTCGCCGTCCATGAGGTCATCGTGCAGCAGGGAGAAGTTGTGCACGAGCTCGACGGCGACCGCGCCGGGGATGCCGACCTCGGGCGCGGCGCCGGTGACCTCGGCTGAGAGCACCGCGAGGGCGGGGCGCACGGCCTTGCCCCCGTCACCGTGCGCCGGGTTGCCCGCCGCGTCGATCCAGCCGAAGTGGTAGGCGGCGACGGTGTCCATGGGAGGGGCCAGGCGGTCGACGGCCTCCCGCAGGACCGGAGTGGCCAGGGTCCGGCCGCGCTCCAGCAGCGCGGACACGTCCACCGCGGTCTGCCGAGCGGCCGGCGAGGCCGGGGGCACAGTGGGCACAGTCTCTCCTCTGGTCGCGGTACCGGCGGGGCCGGGCGCGCATGGCGTCGTGGGGCAGGCGGGAACGTGACGACAGGGCCTGGAGCCCGCGGCGGGCGGGCGGTGGACCTTCACCGGGTCCCTCCTCGCTGGGCGGCGCCGGTCTCTCCCGGTTGTCGGCCGGGGCCCCGGGGGGTGTCCCCCGGGAAGGCGGAGGGGGCCGTCTCCTTCAGGGTGAAGAGACGGCTCGGGCGGGGCCGGCCCAGGGCGCGCAGCGCGGCGTCGGCGGCGCTCACGCCGCTGCGCACCGCGCTCTCCATGGTCGCGGGCCATCCGGTGGCGGTCCACGCTCCGGCCAGGTAGAGGCCGGGTGCCTTGGTGCGGGCGCCGGGGCGCAGCCGTCCGACGCCGGGGGTGGGGGCGAACGTCGCCGTGCGCTCCCGGGTCACGAAGAAGTCCTTCACCTCGGCGCCGCGGGCTCGCGGCAGCAGCCGGCGCAGCTCGGGCAGGTAGCGCTCGCGCAGTTCGGCGACGGGGGCGTCGATCTCGTCGTGGGCCACCGACTGGGACAGGGCCAGGTACTGCCCCTGCTTCAGTCCGGAGGCGTCGGTGCGGTCGAAGACCCACTGCACCGGGGTGCCGAGGGCGGCGACGAACGGCCGGGCGAGGACCTTGCGGTCGTAGACGACGTGCACGTTGAGGATGGGCGCGGTGCCGATGTCGAGCAGCCGTTCGGGGGCGTCCAGGGCACCCGTCGGCAGCAGGCCGTGGGCCTCGCGCTGGGGTACGGCGAGGACGACGGTGTCGGCCTGGAGCGTCTCGCCGGGAACCTGAACGCTCCAGCCGCCGTTCTCGTTGGTGGAGACGGAGGTGACGCGTGTACGGACCTCGGTACGGACGCCCGCGGAGTCGAGCGCCTTGCGGGCGAGGCGGTCGTGCAGTTCGCCCAGCGGGGCGCGGGCCCAGCCGATGTCGGCCGCGCCCGGCTCGGACAGCAGACCGGTCTTGAACACCATCGCGGCCAGCCCCAGTGAGGCGTCGGAGGCGACCGCGTTGAGGGTGGCGACCCCCACGAGGTCCCACAGTGCCTCGACGGCACGGGGCGACTGGCCGTGCGCGGCCAGCCAGCTGCCGAAGTCCTGGGAGTCCAGGGCCGGGTCGGCCGGGTCCAGTGCCTTGAGGGCGAGCGCGGCGCGGCCCACCCGGGCGCGCTCGGCGAGCGAGAGGTGCGGGTAGGTGGCCAGGCTGCGCCCTAGGTGCAGGGGTACGGGCAGCGCGTCGCGGCGCAGTCTGCCGAGCCGCCGTCCCTCGGGTCTGGCCGCGTCGAGGACGGGCACGTCGAGCCGGTCCTGCAGCGGGGCGAGCGCGGCGCCCTCGATCCGGTCGAGGAACCAGCGGTAGGCGGTGCAGCAGCGCAGGTAGACGTGCTGTCCGTTGTCGACGGTGAGGTCGCCGCGCCGGAAGGAGAAGGCGAGGCCGCCAAGGCGCGGCCGACTTTCGAGCAGCGTCACGCGCACCCCGGCGTCGGCGAGGGCGAGCGCGGCGGTCAGGCCCGCGAGTCCGCCGCCGACGACGACGGCGTGCCGCCCGGGCACCGCCGCCGCGAGTGGTCCGCCCGGTCGCGTCCCGTCCGTCATCGTGCGCCCTCCCCTGTCCGTCCGCCGCGGTGGGCGCGTGCTCCCCGGCCTGCCGTCGCCGTCAGTGACGCCGTCCGGCACCGCAGGGTTGCCCGCGGGTCGTCGCCCGCGTGCTGCTGCTCGTCCTCCTGCCGCATCAGGCGTGCCTCCTGACGGCCTGCCTGCTCACGTGCCGGGTGTCCAGCCCGGACAGTCCGCGGACCGCGACGTACGCCTTCTCACGGCCGGGCAGGGAGACCCGGCCGCGCAGCACGGCCTCGGGCTCGCGTGCGATGCGGTCGAGCAGGCGGCGGTAGATGCCGGCCATGGCGGCGACGCAGGCGCCGCTGCGCCTGTCCAGCATGGGCAGCAGCTGGTAGCCCTCCGCGAACAGGGCGCGGGCACGCCGTACTTCGAAGTGGACGAGGCCCGCGAAGTCGGAGCCCTCGGGCGGGGTGGGCCCCTGGAAGCCGGCCGAGCAGCCGAACTTGGCGAGGTCGTCGGCGGGCAGGTAGGTGCGGCCGCCCTGGGCGTCCTCGCGCACGTCGCGCAGGATGTTGGTCAGTTGCAGGGCCAGGCCCAGCGTGTCGGCGTACTCGGGGGCGCGCTCGGCGCCGCGCGCGCCGGGCTCGGTGCCGAACACGCCGAGGGAGAGCCGTCCGATGGCCCCGGCGACGCACCGGCAGTAGACCTTCAGGTCGTCCCAGGTCTCGTACGTCTCGCCGCGGACGTCGGCGAGGACGCCGTCGATGAGTTCGTCCAGGCCGCCGAGCGGGATCGGGAAGGTGCGGGCGGCGTGGGCGAGCGCGACCGCGACGGGGTCGGTGTCGTCGTCCTCGACCGCGCCCTCGCGGATCCGGCCGAGCAGGGCCCTCGTGTCCTTGAGCCGGGCTTCCTTGACGGCGTCCGCCAGCGCGCCGTCACCGATGTCGTCGACGCGCCGCGAGAACGCGTACAGCGCCGACATGGCGCGGCGCTTGGGCGCCGGCAGCAGCCGGATGCCGTACGCGAAGTTGCGGGCCTGCTGTCCGGTGACGGCCTCGCAGTAGCTGTAGGCAGCGAGTACCGGTGCGGACGCGTGCTGTTCCGACTCCACGCTCCGGATCACCCCTCTCCTCGCAGAGTCACGCCCACCTCGCGCAGCAACTGGACCTTGCCGGGCTTGGGCGGGCCGGGAAGTACGTCGTGTTCGGCGGCGGCGATCGCGCGGATCGCCGCCCTCCCCCCTGCCACGAACCCCGCGAGCAGCAGCTTCAGCCTGCCGTGGACGCTACCCACCAGGGGGGCGCCTTCATTCAGGAGTTCACGGGCGCGTTCGGCTTCGTACGCGACCAGTGCGCGCACCGATGCGCCCGCGGTGGGTGTGGCGAGATCCGCCTCCTGGACGTGGAAGCGCTTCATGTCCGAGGCGGGCAGGTAGATGCGGTCGCGCGCGAGGTCCTCCGCGACGTCCTGGAGGTGCTCGACGATCTGCAGGGCGGTGCAGATCGCGTCGGAGCGGCGGATCCGCTCGGGGGTCGAGGTTCCGGTGACGGCGAGGACGAGGCGGCCGACGGGGTTGGCGGACAGCTCGCAGTAGGCCAGGAGGTCGTCGTAGGTCTCGTACCGGGCGACGAGCTGGTCCTGGCGGTTGGCGGCGATCAGGCCGAGGAACGGCTGGGGGGACAGCGAGCACCGGCGCACGGTGGGCTGCAGGCGGCGCAGCAGGGGGTGGTGCGGGGTGCCGTCGAAGACGCGGCGCAGGTCGGCCTCGAAGGCGTCGAGGAGGACGAGGCGGTCCCCGGCGCGCTCGGGCTCCACGCCGAGCAGCCGGGCGTCGGCGCCGCCGGGGGCCAGGTCGCCGTCGCCGATGTCGTCGACCAGGCGGGCGAAGCCGTAGACGGCCATCAGGTCGGTGCGCCAGGCCCGGGGCAGGAAGAACGGTGCCACGGGGAAGTTCTCACCCGCGGCCTTGTCGAGTGTGGCGCGTTCCGGATCGAGCGCCGTATTCACCCGCGTCATCGTCCGCTGCCCGGCGCGGGGACGGCACGTGCTGCGGTGAGCAGGGGAGTTTCCGTAGCCATTGCCGTCACATCTCCCGTTCTACACTGCCGACCCAACACACACTATTTCGGACACGCCGCCCGGCCCTCCGGGCAGCGGCCCTGGCGGAGGGTGTCGCGCATTATCTCCCCACTTGCCGCTTTCCGGGACCGGTACAGCTTACGTTGTACAACGCCGGGGGTCGCAGGGGGGGTGTCCCGCAGATCACAAGAACACACCGATCGCCGTCAAGATTCCTTTCGACCGCGGGAGTTGACGGTTCCTTTACGGACGAAGGGCCCCGCCGGAAAGTTCCGGCGGGACCCCGCCCCCGCGTCGTTCTATTTACCCGTGAACTTCTCGTACTCCTTGAGCACCTCGTCCGTGGGCCCGTCCATGCGCAGTTCCCCGCGTTCCAGCCACAGGACCCGGTCGCAGGTGTCCCGGATCGACTTGTTGTTGTGGCTCACCAGGAACACGGTGCCCGCTTCCTTGCGCAGCTCGCGGATGCGCTCCTCGGACCGCTTCTGGAACTTGCGGTCACCGGTGGCCAGCGCCTCGTCGATCATCAGGACGTCGTGGTCCTTGGCGGCGGCGATGGAGAACCGCAGCCGCGCCGCCATGCCCGAGGAGTACGTCCGCATCGGCAGCGTGATGAAGTCGCCCTTCTCGTTGATGCCCGAGAAGTCCACGATCTCCTGGTAGCGCGCCTTGATGTCCTCGCGGGACATGCCCATGGCCAGGCCGCCGAGGATGACGTTGCGCTCGCCGGTCAGGTCGTTCATCAGGGCCGCGTTCACGCCGAGCAGGGAGGGCTGGCCGTCGGTGTAGACCTTGCCCTTCTCGGCCGGGAGCAGTCCTGCGATGGCCCGCAGCAGGGTGGACTTGCCCGAACCGTTGGAACCGATCAGGCCGACGGCCTCGCCGCGGTAGGCGACGAAGGAGACGCCCTTGACGGCGTGCACCTTGCGCACACCGCGCGCCGATTCGTCCTTGCCCCGCTTCAGGATCCGGCTGAGGGCCGCGGTGGCGCTGCCCTTGCCGCTCTTCGCGCCGTTGACGCGGTAGACGATGTGCAGCTGGTCCGCGATGACGGTGGGGATCTTGGCCCCGCCCTCGCGCACCGCGTCCCTGCCGGTGTTCTGCTCAGCCACGGCCGTACCTCTCCTCCGCCTTCCAGAAGTACACGAAACCGCCGGCGAAGAAGACCACGGCCCACAGCAGCGCGATGGCCCAGACGTGCGGCGGGAGGTGCGAGGCGCCGTAGCCGTCGATCAGCGCGAAACGCATGAGGTCCATGTAGACGGCGGCCGGGTTGACCTGCATCAGCCGGATGAACCACTCCGGCCGGCCCTTGAGCATGCTGTCGATGGAGAACATCACGCCCGACGCGTACATCCAGGTCCGCATGATGAACGGCATCAGCTGGGCCAGGTCGGGCGTCTTGGCGCCCATCCTGGCCACGATCAGCGACAGGCCAGTGTTGAACAGGAACTGCAGCGCCAGCGCCGGGACGATCAGCAGCCAGGACATCGCCGGGAAGCTGCCGAAGGCGATGACCATGATGAACAGCACGATCATCGAGAACAGCAGCTGCTGGAGCTGCTGCAGCGCGAACGAGACCGGCAGCGAGGCCCGCGGGAAGTGCAGCGCCCGCACCAGGCCGAGGTTGCCGGAGATGGCCCGGACACCGGCCATGACCGAGTTCTGCGTGAAGGTGAAGACGAACACGCCGGTGACCAGGAACGGCAGGTAGGTGTCGTGCGACAGGCCCCGGTTGGCCTTGAGGATGACGCCGAAGATGAAGTAGTACACGGCCGCGTTCAGCAGCGGCGTCACCACCTGCCAGAGCTGGCCGAGCTTGGCCTGGCTGTACTGGGCGGTCAGCTTCGCCTGGGAGAAGGCGAGGATGAAGTGGCGCCTGCCCCACAGCTGGCGTACGTACTCGATGAGCGCGGGCCGGGCGCCGCTGACGGACAGGCCGTACTTGGCGGCGAGCCGGTCCGCAGGAAGGCCCTCGTCGGGCGGCGGTGCCGCGCCGAGGGCGACAGAGCCGTCATGCGTTGTCTCACTCACAAGGGAAATACTTTCGTCTTCGAGATGCGCAGCCTGTGCGGATGGACGGGCATGGCACGGGCAGCGGCCGGGCGTGGCCGGTGCTGCCCGGCAACGAGCTTGTCAGATGACCGGCGGCCGGCCCAGCCGGGTGAGCCGCCACACCGTGCGCCACCGCATGGGCCGGCGCGGTCCGCACGGTGTCGCCCAGCCCTCCCGGAACCCGCCGAACCAGGCCTTCAGGGCCGGGCGCGAGGGGCGGCGGGCGAGCGTGAGGAGCATCCACACGCCCAGGTAGACCGGGACGAGCGGGGCGGGGAGGTTGCGGCGGGCCAGCCAGACCCGGTTGCGGGCGACCATGCGGTGGTAGACCGCGTGCCGCGAGGGCGCGGTCGTGGGGTGGTTCAGCACCATGTCGGACCGGTAGTCGATCAGCCAGCCCGCGTCCAGGGCCCGCCACGCCAGGTCGGTTTCCTCATGGGCGTAGAAGAACTCGTCCGGCAGGCCGCCGACCTCGGCGAGGACCCTGGTGCGGCAGGCGTTGGCGCCGCCGAGGAAGGTGGTGACGCGGGAGGAGCGCATCGGGTCGGAGGCCCGCAGCCGCGGCACGTGGCGGCGCTGGGTGGCCCCGGTGTCGGGGTCGGCGATGCGGAAGCTGATGATCCCCAGCTTCTCGTCGGCGGCGAAGGCGCGGCGGCACAGCTCGGCGGTGTCGGTACGGGCGAGGAGGCCGTCGTCGTCGAGGAAGAGCAGGATGTCGACGTCCGTGCCGCCGGGGCCGAAGGCCTCGATGCCGACGTTGCGCCCGCCGGGGATGCCGAGGTTCTCCGGCAGTTCGACCGTCCGTACGCCCTCGGGGACCTCCGGGACGGGTGAGCCGTTGCCGACGACGACGACCTCGACCGGGTCGCCGTCCTGCTTCGCCACGGAGTCGAGCAGCGCGCGCAGTTCCTCGGGGCGGTTGCCCATGGTGATGACGACGGCCCCGACCTTCATGGGCGCGCTCACTTCAGCCTGCTGGAGGCCAGGACGGACACCAGGTGCAGCAGCGTCTGCAGGAGCGCGATGCCGGCCAGGACGGCCGTGCCGAGCCGGGTGAAGAACAGGTCTCCCCGTATCTGGTCCACGACCGCGAGGACCAGGATCAGCAGGGACGCCTCCATGCCGAGGATCAGCCGGTGGAACTTGAGCGCCGCGGCGGCCCGGCGGGCCAGCGCCACCCCGGAGGAGCGCGGCTCGGCGGCGCTCTCCTTGACCGGGGGGAGCCCGCCCTGGTGGCGGGCCACGCCGACCAGGTCCGTCTCGGCCTTGATCAGGATCGCGCCGAGCGCGGCCAGCGTGCCCAGGAAGGCCCACAGCCAGTCGATCCGCCCGGTGCCCCACAGGTCGGCGGCGCGCAGCCCGAGGCCGACCAGGACGGCCGCGTCGGTCAGGTAGGCGCCGACCCGGTCCAGGTAGACACCGCCGAGCGAGAACTGCTGCTTCCAGCGGGCCACCTCTCCGTCGACGCAGTCCAGCAGCAGGTAGAGCTGGACCGCGACGACGCCGAGCACCGCGCCCCACACGCCCGGCACCAGCAGCGCCGGGGCGGCGAGGACACCGCACACGGTCATCAGGTACGTGAGCTGGTTGGGCGTGACCCTGGTGTTCACCAGGTAGCGGTCGACCCGCAGGGACACCTCACGCATGTAGAGGCGTCCCATCCAGTGCTCGCCGCTGCGCCGGTCCTTGACCCCCGCGGGGTGCACGACCGGTCTGAGTTCAGCTACCGATGGCCTTGACATAGTCGGCGTAGGCGTCCTTGATCTGGTCGGTCTTGAGGTCGAGGTGTTCGAGGATCGTGTAGCGGCCGGGCCGGGTCTCGGGGGCGAACTCCACGGCGCGGACGAACTCGTCCACCGTGAAGCCGATGTCCTGCGGCAGCACCGGCAGCCCGTGCCGGCGCAGCACCTCGGCCATCAGCCCGGCCGTCTGCGTGTCGCCGCGCAGGTGCGTGGCGAACGCGCCGCCGAGGCCGCACTGCTCGCCGTGGAGCGCGCTGCGCTTGGGGAAGCACAGGTCGAACGCGTGGCTGATCTCGTGGCAGGCGCCCGAGGCGGGGCGGCTGTCCCCGGCCACCGACATGGAGATGCCGCACAGCACCAGCGACTCGGAGAGTGTCGTGAGGAACGAGTCGTCGCCGATGCCCCCGGGATGGCGCAGCACGGCCTCGGCGGCCTGGCGGGCCATCGCGGCGGCGAGGCCGTCGACCTTCTCGCCGGTCTCGCGGTGCGACAGTTCCCAGTCGGCCACGGCGGAGATCTTGCAGATCACGTCGCCGATGCCGGCTTGGACGTAACGGACGGGTGCCTCACGGATCACATCGAGGTCGATGACGATGCCGATCGGATTGGGCACTCCGTACGAGCCGCGGCCCGCGTCGTTGTCCAGGGTGGCGACCGGCGAGCACAGCCCGTCGTTGGCCAGGTTGGTGGCCACCGCGACCAGCGGCAGGCCCACGCGGGCCGCCGCGTACTTGGCGCAGTCGATGACCTTGCCGCCGCCGAGGCCGACCACCGCGTCGTAGCGGCCGGCCTTCTTGATGGAGTCGGCGAGCCTGACCGCGCCGTCGATGGTGCCGTCGGCGTCCTCGAACCAGTCGGCGCCGGGGAACGCCGGGGCGAACCGCTCGCGCAGCACCCGTCCTGAGCCGTTGCTGATGGCGAAGGCCAGCCGGCCCGAGGGCGAGATCCGCTGGTCGGAGAGGATCACGGCGAGGTCGTCGAGTGCCCCCCGGCGGATGTCGACGGCGACCGGCGACGGGATCAGCCGCGTCAGTACCGGCACGCGATCTCCCGTCCCCTGGCGAGGTCGTCGTGGTTGTCGATCTCGACCCAGTCGACGTCGCCGATCGGTGCCACGTCGATGCGGAAGCCGCGGTCGACCAGCTCCTGGTAGCCGTCCTCGTAGTAGAGCTGGGGGTCCCGCTCGAAGGTGGCCTTCAGCGCGTCGGCCAGGTCGGCGGCGGCCTCGCCCTCGATGAGGGTGACGCCGATGTACTCGCCGGTCGCCTCGGCCGGGTCCATCAGCTTGGTGATGCGCCGCACACCGGTGGCGGGATCGACGACGACCTTCATCTCCTCGTCGGCGAGCTGCTTGACGGTGTCCAGGGCGAGGATGATCCGCTTGCCGTCGCCGCGGGCGGCGAGCAGCGTCTTCTCCACGGAGACCGGGTGGACGGTGTCGCCGTTGGCGAGGATCACGCCGTCCTTGAGGGCGTCACGGCCGCACCACAGGGAGTAGGCGTTGTTCCACTCCTCGGCCTTGTCGTTGTCGATGAGGGTGAGCTTCAGGCCGTACTTCTGCTCCAGGGCCGCCTTGCGCTCGTACACGGCCTCCTTGCGGTAGCCGACGATGACGCCCGCCTCGGTCAGGCCGATCTCGGCGAAGTTGGCGAGGGTGAGGTCGAGGACGGTGAGCCCGTCGGAGCCGTCCTCTATGCCCGCGGGCCCGACCGGCACCAGCGCCTTGGGCAGGGTGTCGGTGTAGGGACGCAGGCGCCGTCCGGCGCCTGCCGCCAGCACGAGGCCGATCATGCGGGTTCTCCTTCGTCGTGTACGGCGGGCGCGCCGCCCTTGTGGGCGGCCACCCAGAAGCGGATGCTCTCGGCGAGCACCACCAGGGCCACGAGCACGGCGAGGACCGTGAGCGCGGCCTTGAACTGCGCGAGGGTGAGCAGCGCCGCCAGCACGGTGACGAGCAGCGTCCGCCCCTCCTGCCCCCCGATGGCGCGCACCAGGCGGGCCGGCGGCGCTCCGGCGTCGCCGCGGATGCGGTACACCGTGTCGTAGTGATGGTAGGCGACGGCCGCCACCAGCCCGAAAGCCGCCGGAAGGGCTCCGTTCACGTCGGCGCGGGCGGCCAGGGCCAGCACGGTGCCGTACTCGGCGGCGCGGAAGAACGGCGGGACCAGCCAGTCCAGGGCGCCCTTGAGGGGGCGGGCGACGGCGAGCGCCGAGGTGAGGACGTAGACCAGGGCGCCGACGACCGGCCAGAAGCCGCCGAAGCCGGTCAGGGCGGAGCAGGCGACCACGGCGATGGCGCCGAGCAGGGCGACGGCGGGCGCGGTGATGCCGGGCAGCTTGCGGGCGGGGCCGTGCAGCGCACGGGCGAGGCCCTCGGCGAGCGGGCCGCTGTCGGCGAGGTCCGCGAGCGCCTGGGCCGCGCGGTCGGTGCGGGTGGCCCGGCGGGTCACCGAGCGCAGCAGGCGTCCGGCGGTCGTGTACGTCGCCGCGAAGGCGCAGCCGACGAGCAGGACGTACAAGGTGATGCGGGGGGTGGTGGCGGCCGTCAGGACGGCGATCATGGCCCAGCGTTCGCCGATGGGCAGGACGATCATGCGGCGCAGCCAGACCGTCCAGCCGACGCTGTCGAGCTTGTCGGACAGGGCGGCGGTGGGGCTGGTGTTGGCGGTGGCGTCGTGGTTGGCCTCGGTGAAGGAGAAGTCGACGACGTGCCGGCAGGTCTGCAGGACCATGGCGCCGAGCGCGAGGGCCCACACGTCGTCCCCGCCGCGGGCCGCGCCGAGCGCGAGTCCGGCGTAGTACGCGTACTCCTTGGCCCGGTCGAAGGTGGCGTCCAGCCAGGCGCCGAGGGTGGAGTACTGCAGCGAGTAGCGGGCGAGCTGGCCGTCGGTGCAGTCCAGGACGAACGAGGCGATGAGCAGCACGCCGGCGGCGACGAAGCCGCCGCGGGTGCCGGTGGCGGCGCAGCCGGCCGCTATGAGCGCGGTGAGCAGGGAGGCGGTGGTGACCTGGTTGGGGGTCAGGCCGCGGCGTGCGCACCAGCGCGCGATGTAGCGCGAGTACGGGCTGATGAAGAACGTGGTGAAGAACCCGTCGCGGGCCTTGACGGCCGACTTCAGGCGGACGGCCTCGTCGTCGACGGCGGCGACGGCCTGCCGTGCCTCGTTGCGGGCCTGGGGGTCGGCGGGGACGACGGCGACGAGGCTGCCGAGTTCGGGGTGGTGCACGCCGGCGCCGTCGGCGTGCAGGGCGTCGACGACCCGGTCGGCGACGCTGTCGACGGCGAGCGCCGTGCCGCCGCCGGCGGAGTTCTCGCGGGCCATCGCGCGGGTCAGGGCCTGCCGGCCGGTGGGCTGCGCGGTGACGGCGCCGGGGACGGCGGCGAGCGGGAAGCGGGGGTCGGTCAGGCCGAGGCGCAGGGCGTGCGTGTGCCCGACGAACCGGGCGTCGACGACGGCGACCCGCTCCTCGCCCGGTACCCGGGCGAGGAGGGTCTCGGCGTCACCGACGTCCTCGGCGAACCGCACGTCGAAGCCGAGGGACCGCAGATCGGCCTCGATCGACGATCCGGGGACCGGCTGGCCGGTGAGGATGGCGGTCGACAACCGAACTCACTCCCTGGTGCCGGCGCGTGGGCGCCGGTCATGTGCATGGTGGAGGGGTGCCGCTTGCCCCGGGGCGGCCGGGCGGCATGTCGGCAGAGGCTATCGGATGCCGGGAAGCCCGCGTTCACCACCCGTTCACGGGCCGATCAACGTCATCTGGCCGCAGCCTGCGCCGAGATCATCATCGGTGATCCGGGGGCCGGGCCACAAACTCCGTACCAGATCGGGCATTCACCCCAGACGATCACCCCGAACGATCACGTCGGACGATCACGTCGGACGACCGGCGGCAGGTGGCGGGAGGGGCGGGGCAGCGGTGGCGGGGTGCCGCGGCCCCCGTGTTCCCTGCGCCCTGCGCCCTGCCCCCGTACCCCGCGGTCCGGTGCGCCGCGCCGCTCCTCGCAGCCCCGACACGCGGCGCGCGGAACCTGCCGAAACGTTCTGACCTGCGGATCGTTTGCGCAGGTCAGGGCACATGACAACGGTGTTCAGTGCCGCGTTGCCCCATACCCCCCACCCGTAGTTGACTGGTCCCCGCCCGGGCGGGGATCCGGGCGGGACCCACGAGGACGGAGAGGCTGATGGGGGCCGGTCACGACCACGGGCACGCGCACGGCGCCACCGGCACGGCGGCGGCCGCGCACCGCGGCACGCTGCGCGTCGCCCTGTCGATCACGCTCGCCGTCATGGTGGTCGAGATCGTCGGCGGCGTGCTCGCCGACTCCCTCGCGCTGGTGGCGGACGCCGCCCACATGGCGACGGACGCCCTCGGGCTCGGCATGGCGCTGCTCGCCATCCACTTCGCGAACCGCCCGCCGAGCGGGAACCGCACCTTCGGCTACGCCCGCGCCGAGATCCTCGCCGCGCTCGCCAACTGTCTGCTGCTGCTCGGTGTCGGCGGGTACGTCCTGTACGAGGCGGTGCAGCGGTTCGTCGCGCCCGCCGGGACGAACGGCGGGCTGATGATCGTGTTCGGTCTGATCGGCCTGGTGGCGAACTCGGTCTCGCTGACGCTGCTGATGCGCGGCCAGCGCGAGAGCCTGAACGTGCGGGGCGCGTTCCTGGAGGTGGCCGCGGACGCGGTCGGCTCGCTGGCCGTCATGATCTCGGCGGCGGTGATCCTGCTCACCGGCTGGCAGGCCGCCGACCCGATCGCCTCGCTGGCCATCGGCCTGCTGATCGTGCCGCGCACGGTCAAGCTGCTGCGCGAGACCCTGGACGTGCTCCTGGAGGCCGCCCCGAAGAACGTCGACATGGACGAGGTGCGGGCGCACATCCTGGCGCTGGACGGCGTCGAGGACGTGCACGACCTGCACGCCTGGACGATCACCTCGGGTCTTCCGGTACTGTCCGCGCACGTGGTGGTCAGTACCGAGGTGCTGAGCGCCATCGGCCACGAAAAGCTGTTGCACGAACTGCAGGGCTGCCTCGGCCACCACTTCGACGTGGAGCACTGCACCTTCCAGCTGGAGCCCGGCGGGCACGCCGAGCACGAGGCGCGTCTGTGCCACTGAGCGCCCTCGCGGCCCCCGGTCCGCCGGGGTGCCCGGACGGTTCCGGCGGCGCCCGGCAGGGCACGATCAGTCACCGGGTCCCCTTTCGGTGACGGCCCGGCGAGAGCCGTGTCCCCGCCCGGCGCGAGGACATGCGGTACGCCGGGAAGTGCCGGGGGTGCCGGTTTCGTGCGGCAGACTTGGGGCTCGAGGACCGATGCGAAGGATGGGTATGCCGATCACACCTGCCACCGCGACGCACAGCTCGTCGAACGGCACCGCGGACGCGATCTTGCTGGAACTCGTCGACGAGGACGGCGTGACGATCGGCACCGCGGAGAAGCTCGCCGCGCACCAGCCGCCGGGGCAGCTGCACCGCGCCTTCTCCGTGTTCCTCTTCGACGAGCAGGGCCGGCTGCTGCTCCAGCAGCGGGCGCTCGGCAAGTACCACTCCCCCGGGGTGTGGTCCAACACCTGCTGCGGTCACCCCTACCCCGGCGAGGCGCCCTTCGCGGCGGCGGCCCGGCGCACGTACGAGGAGCTGGGGGTCTCCCCGACCCTGATGGCCGAGGCGGGAACCGTCCGCTACAACCACCCGGACCCGGCGTCGGGCCTGGTGGAGCAGGAGTTCAACCACCTCTTCGTCGGCCTGGTGCAGTCGCCGCTGCGGCCCGACCCGGAGGAGGTCGGCGCCACCGCCTTCGTGGCGCCCGAGGAGCTTGCCGAGCGGCACGCGCGCGACCCGTTCTCCGCATGGTTCATGACCGTCCTGGACGCGGCCCGCCCGGCCGTCAGGGAGCTGACCGGCCCCGCGGGCTGGTGAGCCGGCCGGGGTGCGCGGGGTTCTCCTAGGAGTCCTGGACGGCGGGGGTGAGCGGCAGGGCGGCCCAGATCACCTTGCCGCCGCTCGCCGTGTGCTCGACGTCGCAGGCCCCGCCCGCCTCCCGGGCGATCTCGCGCACGAGCAGCAGCCCGCGCCCTCCGGTCCGCCCGTGGTCGGTCTCCAGCGCGGTCGGCCGGTAGGGGTGGCCGTCCTCGACGGAGACCCGCAGCCACTCGGCGCCGACGGCGACCTCCACGGCGAGCATCGGGGAGAGCACCGCCGCGTGCCGGACGGCGTTCGTGACCAGCTCGGACACGATCAGCAGCAGGCCGTGGACCAGGTCGCCCGAGGCCGGTACGCCCTGGCGCAGCAGCAGGTCGCGCACGGCGTGCCGGGCCTGCGGGACGGAGGCGTCGACGGCGGGCGCGGTGAACCGCCAGACGCCCTCGTACGGCAGCGGGGGCGGCGGTGCGCCGTGCAGGGGGGCCGCCGTGCCGCCCGCTGGGCGCGGGCCGTCCCCGCGCCCGTGGTTGTCCATCGTCCGGTCGCCACCCTCGCGCTCGATTGTCACCACACGACGAGTGTTGGTACCGCGGCGCGCGACCCCAAGAACTGAGCGCAAGTCAGCCGGTTCCCAGCCCTTTCCGAGCGTTTCTGTCACCCGCTGCCGTGAATCCGACCGGTTCTGGTCGGCCCGCGTCCTGTTTGCGAACTTTTCGGGTTGTACGGGTTCCACGGGCACCCCCGGTCGCGATCGAACACCCTCTCGGGCGGATAGCATCCGCTCCATGGAGCCGCAGCTGCTGCACGACGTGACCGACGCGGTCGCCACCGTCGTCGTCCACCACCCGGCCAAGCGCAACGCCATGACGGCCGGCATGTGGCGGGCGCTGCCGCCGCTCCTGGACCGCCTGGCCGCCGACCCGGGCGTACGGGCGCTGGTGCTGACGGGCGCGGACGGGACGTTCTGCGCCGGCGCGGACATCTCCACGCTGCGCGAGTCGCCCGAGGAGGCGCAGCACCTGGCCGTGCTCGCCGAGGAGGCGCTCGCCGTCTTCCCCAAGCCGACCCTGGCCGCGGTGCGCGGGCACTGTGTCGGGGGCGGGGCGCAGCTCGCGGCGGCCTGTGATCTGCGGTTCGCGGAGGAGGGCGCGCTGTTCGGGCTGACCCCGGCGAAACTCGGGATCGTCTATCCCGCCTCCGCGACCCGGCGGCTGGTGTCCCTGGTGGGGCCGGCCCGCGCCAAGTACCTGCTCTTCTCCGGCGAACTGATCGACGCGCAGCGCGCGCTCGGCACCGGGCTGGTCGACGAGGTGCTGCCCGAGGGCGAACTCGGCAAGCGCGTGGCGGAGTTCACCCGCGTCCTGACCGCACGCTCCCAGCTGACCCAGGCCGCGGCCAAGGAGTTCGCGGACGGCCGCACGGACCGGGACGCCCACTGGACCGCCCAGGCACGCGGCAGCGGCGACACCGCCGAGGGCGTCGCCGCCTTCCTTCAGCGCAGGGCCCCGCGCTTCACGTGGAGCGTCGGGTAGGGGCCCCGGCCGGGCCGCGGCCTAGGACAGGTGGCGGCTGTCGGCGCGGAACTTCTCCACCAGGTGGGCCGGTGCCTTCTGCGGGGATCCCGCGTCGTAGGGCGGCTGCGGGTCGTACTCGGTGAGGAGCTGGACGGCCTGGGCCGTCTCGTCGCCCGCGATCCGGCCGAGCAGCGTGAGCCCCATGTCGATGCCGGAGGAGACGCCGGCGGCGGTCACGTACTTGCCGTCGACGACCACCCGCTCCCCCGTGGGCTCGGCGCCGTAGGTCTCCAGCTGATCGAGGGCCAGCCAGTGGGAGGTCGCGCGGCGGCCCCGGAGCAGCCCGGCGGCGGCCAGCAGCAGGGAGCCTGTGCACACGGACGTGGTCCAGGTGCTGGTGGCGTCGGCGGCGCGCAGCCAGTCCAGCAGCGTGCCGTTCTCCATCTGGGGCGTCTGCCCGGGGCCGCCGGGGACGACCACGACGTCGGGGGACGGCACGTCCGCCAGGGTGCGGTCGGCGGTGAGCGCGAGGTTCCCGGTGTCGGCGCGCACCGGGCCGGTCCGCTCGGCGACGAACACGGTGTCCGCACCGGGCAGGCGGCCCAGGGTCTCGTAGGGCCCGACGGCGTCGAGCGCGGTGAAGCGGTCGTAGAGGAGGATGGCGATCTGCATGGGCTTCCCTTCGGTGGTTCGCTCGGTCGACCGGGCGTGCGGTGGGTGCGGTGGGCTCCGGTCAGGGGGTGGCCGGGGCCGGGCGGAAGCGGCGCCGGTACTCCGCCGGCGAGGTGCCGAGCGTGCGCAGGAAGGCGCGCCGCATGGCCTCGGGCGTGCCGTAGCCGCTGGCCCGGGAGATCCCGGCGATGCCGTCAGCGGTGTCCTCCAGCAGGCGCCGGGCGTGTTCGAGGCGGACCCGGTCGACGTACCGGCCCGGGGTCGTGCCCGTCTCGGCCTGGAAGGCGCGGGCGAAGTGGCGCGGGGAGAGCGCGGCACGGGCGGCGAGCGCCTCGACGCCCAGGTCGCCGGCCGGGTGCTCGGTGATCCACTGCTGGACGTCCCGGAGCGGGTCTCGGTGGGCCGTCTGGGCCGTGAGCTGGGCGCTGAACTGCGCCTGGTTGCCCGGCCTGCGCAGGAACACCACGAGGTGGCGGGCGACGGCCAGTGCGGCGTCCCGGCCCAGGTCCTCCTCCACGAGGGCGAGGGCCAGGTCGATGCCCGCCGTGACGCCGGCCGAGGTGACCACGTGGCCGTCCCGTACGAAGATCGGGTCGGCGTCGACCCGCACCGCCGGGTGGTCCCGGGCGAGCTTCGCGCAGTACGCCCAGTGCGTGGTGGCCCGGCGGCCGTCCAGCAGGCCCGCCTCGGCCAGCAGGATCGCGCCGGTGCACACCGAGACCAGACGGGGAGCGCGCGGCCCGTGCCCGCGCACCCACTCGACCAGGCGCGGATCGCCCCGGCGGGTGCCCTCGCCGCCGGGGACGAGGAGGGTGTGCGGCGCGGGCGCGTCCGCGAGCGCGGTGTCCGGTACGAGGGCCAGGCCGCTGGAGGTGCGCACGGGGCCGCCGTCCAGGGAGGCCGTACGGATGCGGTAGGTGCCCGGGGTGTGCTTCTCCGCTCCGGCGAAGACCTCCACGGGACCGGTGACGTCCAGACTCTGTACGCCGTCGAAGAGGACGACGAGAACGGTTCGCTGCCACATGGCCCCGATTCTCGGCAGCCCCGCGGACGGCCGCAACGACGGATTTCCCACCTTTTCGGCCATGCGCCCGCCGGGGCCGCCGGCCGGTGGACGGCGGGGCCCTCGCCGGCGACGCGCCCCGCCGGGCCCCGCCCTGCTCCCCGGATGTCGGTGCCGCCTGCCACAATTGCGGCGCAACCCGAAGTGGAGAAGGCGGTACGGGATCGTGACGACACCCCTCACAGGGTCCATCGAAGGCAGGATCGCCGAGGAGCTCGGCGTCAGGGAGCGGCAGGTCAGAGCCGCCGTGGAGTTGCTCGACGGCGGTTCGACGGTGCCCTTCATCGCCCGCTACCGCAAGGAAGCGACGGAGACGCTCGACGACGCGCAGCTGCGCACGATCGAGGAGCGGCTGCGCTATCTGCGGGAACTGGAGGACCGGCGGGCCGCGATCCTGGACTCGGTGCGCGAGCAGGGCAAGCTCACCGACGAACTCCAGGCGCGGATCCGGGGCGCCGAGACCAAGGCCCGGCTGGAGGACATCTACCTGCCGTTCAAGCCGAAGCGGCGGACGAAGGCGCAGATCGCGCGGGAGGCGGGCCTGGAGCCGCTGGCGGACGGCCTGCTCGGCGACCCGGGCGTGGAGCCGTCGGCCGCGGCGGCGGCCTTCGTCGACGCGGACAAGGGGGTGGCCGATGCGCAGGCCGCGCTCGACGGGGCCCGGGCGATCCTCACCGAGCGGTTCTCCGAGGACGCCGACCTGATCGGCGAGCTGCGCGAACGCATGTGGGTGCGCGGGCGGCTGGCCGCGAAGGTGCGCGAGGGCAAGGAGGAGGCGGGCGCGAAGTTCGCCGACTACTTCGACTTCACCGAGCCGTTCACCGAGCTTCCCTCGCACCGGATCCTCGCGATGCTGCGCGGTGAGAAGGAGGAGGTCCTGGACCTCGTCCTGGAGCCCGAGGAGGCCACCGAGGGACCGTCGTCGTACGAGGGGACGGTGGCGCACCGCTTCGGCATCGCCGACCGCGGCCGGCCCGGCGACAAGTGGCTGACGGACACGGTCCGCTGGGCCTGGCGCACCCGGATCCTCGTGCACCTCGGCATCGACCTCAGGCTGCGGCTGCGGACGGCCGCCGAGGACGAGGCGGTGAACGTCTTCGCGGCCAACCTGCGTGACCTGCTGCTGGCCTCCCCGGCCGGCACCCGCGCGACGCTGGGCCTGGACCCCGGCTTCCGCACGGGGGTGAAGGTCGCCGTGGTGGACGCGACCGGCAAGGTCGTCGCCACGGACGTGATCCACCCGCACGTTCCGGCCAACAGGTGGGACGAGGCCATCGCCAAGCTGGCCCGCCTGGCGAAGGAGCACGCGGTCGAGCTGGTCGCCATCGGCAACGGCACGGCGTCACGGGAGACCGACAAGCTCGCCGGTGAGCTGATCGGCAAGCACCCGGAGCTGAAGCTCACCAAGGTGATGGTCTCGGAGGCGGGCGCGTCCGTGTACTCGGCCTCCGCCTACGCCTCCCAGGAGCTGCCCGGCATGGACGTGTCGCTGCGCGGCGCGGTGTCCATCGCGCGCCGGCTCCAGGACCCGCTGGCCGAACTGGTGAAGATCGACCCGAAGTCGATCGGCGTCGGGCAGTACCAGCACGACCTGTCCGAGGTGAAGCTGTCCCGCTCCCTGGACGCGGTGGTCGAGGACTGTGTGAACGGTGTCGGGGTGGACGTGAACACGGCGTCCGTGCCGCTGCTCTCGCGGGTCTCCGGCGTGACCGGTTCGCTCGCGGAGAACATCGTGGCGCACCGTGACGCCAACGGCCCGTTCACCTCGCGCGCCCAGCTGAAGAAGGTCTCGCGGCTCGGCCCGAAGGCCTACGAGCAGTGCGCGGGCTTCCTCAGGATCCGTGGCGGCGACGACCCGCTGGACGCATCGAGCGTGCACCCGGAGGCGTATCCGGTGGTGCGGCGGATGGTGAAGACCACGGGCCAGGAGGTGGCCTCCCTCGTCGGGAACACGGGCGTGCTGCGCTCGCTGCGGCCGGCCGACTTCGTGGACGGCACCTTCGGTCTGCCCACGGTCACCGACATCCTCAAGGAGCTGGAGAAGCCGGGCCGCGACCCGCGTCCCGCCTTCAGGACGGCCACCTTCAAGGAGGGCGTGGAGAAGATCTCCGACCTGTCCTCGGGGATGGTCCTGGAGGGTGTGGTGACGAACGTGGCGGCGTTCGGCGCGTTCGTCGACGTCGGTGTCCACCAGGACGGTCTGGTGCACGTGTCGGCGATGTCGAAGACCTTCGTCAAGGACCCGCGGGACGTGGTCAAACCCGGTGACATCGTCAAGGTGAAGGTCCTGGACGTCGACATCCCGCGCAAGCGGATCTCGCTGACGCTGCGTCTGGACGACGCGGCGGCGCCGCAGGACCGCGAGGGGCAGGGCGGCGGCGGTGAGCGCGGCCGGCGCGGCGGCCGGCCGCCGCAGCAGCGGCAGGGCCGCGGGGGCGGCGGCGGTAACGGTGGC